>NZ_JBSMDE010000034.1:0-17546 GCF_056497305.1 Caldithrix sp.
CATTCTGAGAATCCCTTACATTGGCAGACCATTCGAAAGAGCAATGTAACTCGTGCTTCAGTCCGCGACTTTTTACGGGCGAAGCATTTATGGCGAGCTTTTGTTTTAAAACCCATCCCCCCGGCCCCCTTCCCTTTAAAAAAAGGGAAGGGGGAGTTTAAATCTTTGCTTTGTAAGATTTGATTTCTAAATGTTCATCTACTTTAACTTTTGGGAAAGCTTAGTAAGAATGCAGCACAAGAATTTTCGCATCCTGCTGTGGCGGGATTAGATCTTTTGAAGGAAGTATTCTAAAGTGCTGTCGTTGGCGTGAGAGTAATGATTAGCACGAGGCCATAGCTATTAGCAGGTACACACTTTCTTAAACATAGCTGGAATGGAATTGATTCTGGGCCATTAATTGAGTATATTAATAATACTCATTTTTAAATTAGGGGTAGTACAGTTCAATGAAAATCATTGTAAAAAAAGAGTTTGATGGCCATTCGTACGTTGCTTTTTGCGAAAATGTGCCGGGCATCTATGTACAGGCTGCTTCCCGTGAACAATTGGATCGACGCTTAAAAAAGGCTCTGGCTCTCATAAAGCACTTTTGTGAAGAGCGGAATCAGCCGTTTCCTACAGGTAGTGACAAGCCCGTTTTTCAGATCAGGATTAAATTTAATTCGCTATCTACTGATAAACTAATCGAACTCTTTAAAAAAAATAATTACCACGTTGAATACTCAGACAACGAATCTGTGGTTTTGATGAATTCCTCTTTTCCCTTTAATCATATTCATTTATCCATGACAGAACATCTGTCTCCGATCATTGTTCACAAATTGTTCGGCAAGCAAAATGCCATCTATGTTGGTAAAAACTATTTAAAACTGCGGAAAACCGCGCCTTAACCAAAGGCCAAATTCCCATCAACAACAAAGCTCTCTAAGAAGCTACCAGGAAAATATAGAGAATTTCCCGCAAAACTCTACAGAGTTGAATAGTTGAATGTTTGAATGGTTCAGATTCGCTACAACAGACTGCGCCATGCCAGACCTGTCTGGCTGGACAGCCGTCCAGACGGGCTGGCCTGTCTCGAAAATCGGAAGAAGGCGAATTTGTAATGGATTCTTCCTCCCACTGAAGCGGGATTCAGAATGACACTCAGCACCATTTAACTATTCAACCATTCAACTAATTAACCATTACACTCTTAACTCTTACACACATACACTTTTCCGCGGCAGCGGAAAATTTGTCCTGCAAGTAGAAGAGATTCTTCCCCCGATAAAATCGGGGTTACAGGTCCAATTCCATCTGAGAAGAGGATTCAAGGGGCCGCGCTTTGAATCCTGCAGCTCTTAGTTCATCCACAAATTGAGCAAATCCATGGGTGCAATAGACTTCAGCGGGTTTAATTTTTTGCACCAGTTCAAAGAGCTGGTGGTAATCGGCATGATCGCTCAAGGGGATGACCTCGTCAACTCCGAAACGGCGTTCGGCGTAGGGCTCCATGCCCCAGCCAGAGAGATAAATTGTGTAACCATTGGTCAGCGTTTTGTAAAACCGATGAAAGCGATAATTAACAGGAAGAAGAAGCACTTTCCCCCTTAAGCTTGAGCGATCAAACCTCTCAAAAGAGCCGAAATCCACTCCATATTTCTGGTACACCGGCACAAAACGGGCAATCTGTTGTTCCACGGCTACGGGCAAGCCGGCATCTGTTAAAATTTTGAGCGCTTCCTGCCCCTTGCCCAGCGAATAGGCAAAAACAATGGGAATCTTGTTCTGTTTCAACAGAGAGTGGCAACGTTCAACCAGACGTTCTTCCACTTCGGCTTTAGCAGGCATGCGATAACGGGCCTGACCAAAGGTCGTTTCCATAATCAGGATGTCTGTTTGGACCAATTCGAATGGTTCTACCGTTTTGGACGGTTCGAGACGGAAATCGCCGGTGTAAAGCAGGGACAGCCCGTCTTTTTGAATTTTAATCTGCGCCGAACCCAGAATATGTCCAGCCGGATGAAGAGAAATCTTGTAACCGGCCATTTCCATTTCCTGGCCGAAATCAACTACCTGGTAATCGGTAGGCTTAATGCGCTGTTTAACAAATTCCGCCGTGGGAGGGCTACACAAAATCTTTTTGTGACGGGCCAGATGATCGGTGTGTGCATGAGAGACGAAACCAAATGGTTTCACCCGTTTGCTGTCCAGCCAGAGTTCAATTTCCGGGATGTGCAAGTCCCGATCAAAATGAAACAGACGCGGTAAATCAGCCAACAGCTTCTCCAATCAAGGTGTTTGAGGTTACTTCGTTTATTTTTACGTGCACAAAGTCGCCCGTTCTTGCTCCGTTGTCCGGAAAAACAACAATTTTATTGCCATCATTACGGCCCAACAACTGATTCGGTTTTTTCCCTTTTCCTTCGACCAGGACCTCAAAAACGTGCCCCAGATGCTCCTGATTTTTCTTTAAGGCAATCTTTTTTTGCATCTCTACCAGGCGCGTAATACGCGAAGTTTTTTCTTCATCGGAAACGTCGTCGGGGTATTTACGCGAGGCAATGGTGTGCTGGCGCTCTGAATATTTGAACATAAAGGCGGCATCAAATTCGACCTCACGCATCACCTTCAACGTGTCCTGAAACTCTTCTTCCGTTTCTGTGGGAAAGCCAACAATAACGTCGGTGGTCAGAACCAGACCAGGGATTTTGCGGCGCATGTGCTCTACCAGTTGCAAGAACTCTTTTTGTGTGTAGGTACGATTCATCAATTCCAGAATGCGGTCATTACCTGCCTGTAAGGGCAGATGAATATGTTTGCAGGCCTTGGGATTATTGGCCACCACATCGATCAGTTTTTCAGGAAAATCTTTAGGATGGGGCGAAGTAAAGCGGATTCTGTGAATGCCCTCGACCTCAGAAACCACCTGAATTAAATCGGCAAAATCGAAATCCTGGTAGCGGTAGGAATTGACATTCTGGCCGAGCAGAGTGATCTGCTTAAATCCGCGACCGGCCAGCTGCTTTACTTCTTCCAGAACATTAAATGGGTCGCGGCTACGTTCCCGGCCACGGGTGTAAGGCACCACGCAAAAGGTGCAAAAGTTGTCACAGCCGCGCATCACGGCAATCCAGGCATTGACTCCACCTTCCCGCTCCGGGAAGACATCGCTGTACGTTTCAAATTCAGAAAGCGTAAAGTCCGATTCTTTTTTCCCCTCTTCAAACACATGGGCCAGCATCTCGGGCAACTTTTTGTAACTATCCGGCCCGGCGACCACATCCACTCCAACCTTCTCATCCAGCAATTCCTTACGCAGGTTTTGAGCCATACAGCCCAGCACGCCCAAAACCAGTTCTTTTTTTGTACGCCGTAATTGTTTTAAGGTATTAATCCGCTGATGCACCTTTTGATGGGCGTTCTCCCGCACCGAGCAGGTGTTCAGAAACACGACTTCCGCCTCCTCGGGTCTCTCAGCAAAGTCGTAATGATGCCGTTTTAAAATGGTCTTAACAATCTCGGTGTCATATTCATTCATCTGACAACCATAGGTCTCTATGTAAACACGTTTCAAAGCAATTCTCCAATAATTTTATCACCATCGACTTCGTTTAACCTGACGCGTAAAATTTCATTTTTAAGATTCTGTTCGCCAGGGATTTTAATACGCATGTAATTGTCACTCAGCCCTTCCCAAAAGCCATCGTAATTTTGTTCGAACAGCACTTCTACCGTTCGTCCCAAAAACTTCTGATAAAAAGCGAATTTTTTCCGCTGCCCCATTTCGATCATGATTCTGGTGCGCTTCTTTTTTACCTGTGGCTCCACCTTTGGTTTCATTTTAAAGGAAGCCGTACCTTTGCGATCTGAATAGGTAAAAACATGAAAATAAGCCAGCGGCAAATCGGCCACGCGTTTTTTGGTATTGATAAAGGCCTGCTCATCTTCGCCGGGGTAACCGACCATGATGTCCGTGCCAAAACCTATATCCGGCATGCGCTTAACGGCATAATCAATAATGGTTTCAAAATCTTTAAAAGTGTGTTTACGGCGCATGGATTCCAGAATGGCATCATCTGCGCTTTGCAGGGGAATGTGCAAATGACGACACACTTTGCTCGAGTCGGCCATGTAGTCAATCAATTCTCGGGTCACGGTTGTCGGTTCAATGGAGCTGATGCGAATACGTTGCAAACCCTCAATCTTTTCCAGGGCGCGCAATACATCCAGAAACGTTTTGTCCTGGTAGTGATAGGTGCCGATATTGACGCCCGTGAGTACAATTTCTTTAAAACCGTGATCAACCAGGGCCTGGGCTTCCTGTAGCAGGTCGTCAAACTCACGACTGCGAGCCGGCCCGCGGGCCGTAGCAATGATGCAGAATGAACAGACAAAGCTACATCCGTCCTGAATCTTTAAATTGGCCCGTGTGTGCGTGTCATATAGGCCGGTGGATTCAATAGTAAAGGGCGTTCTGGAAATTCTGGAAGTGTGCACCACCAAAGGCTGAGGCTGTTTCTGTAAATTCTCATCCAGAAATTGATCAATGGCCATCTTGTGTTCATTGCCCATGATCAAATCCACCCCGTCAATTTGACGGATGGTATCGACGGCCATTTGAGCGTAGCAACCAATAACAGCCACGTAAGAATCGGGATTTTTACGCAGGCTCTGACGAACTGCCTGACGACACTTGGAATCTGCCTGTTCCGTTACGGTACAGGTGTTAATAATGGTCAAATCCGCCTTTTGCCCGAAATCGACAATCTGAAATCCACGTTGTTTTAGTTTATTGGCAATGATGGCTGTCTCTGCCTGATTCAATCGACAGCCCAATGTATGTAAAGCGACTGTTGGCATCGGTTCAATCAAATTCTATTCTTCCCTACTCTTTTAAATAAAGTTTCAAAATTTAAAGGCAAGAGACCGCTAAGTCAAACTTAAATATCACTTAGTGGAACGGAAGTAGCGATCTCAAGCTGAAGCTTGAGTTACAGATGAGTAATTTAAATACCACTTCTTGGAACGAAGGCTTGCACAGGTTACACCAAATTCAGCCACGAAGTTCTGTTTACATTTGCAAAAATTTTGTCGTATATTATGGTAAAAGATGCAGGAAATGGCCATGAAAGAACTGACCACAATCGCCGAACACGATCTTTTACTATTAAAACAAACGCTGGAGAAAACCATAGGTTTGTCATTTCCTGAAGATACCACCCGTTTTGGCGATTTGAAATTTCACATCTATTCAGGCTCCCAGCCAAACGAATTCCACTTTCAGGTGTTCTGGGGGCCGCACAATATTTTCTCACAAAAGCATCTGCGTCTCAAAGCATCCGGCAAATTGATTGCAGAACTGGAAAAAGGTCTGAGAAAGGCTTCTTCCGAAATCGCCAGAGCAGCCATTCAATATTGCCAGGAACGTTTAAATGATTTTTTGCAGATTGAACTTCAGCCTCTGTTAGTATCCAATGGTCTGAACGCCCTGGAGATTGATATTCGCGTTCGTCGCTCCCAAAAACATCAGTCCTCCAGAAACGGGGGCTGGCCGGTCTGGTGTTTGTTGATGTCCTGGACCGATGAATTCGGAGAGTTTCAGGAATACGTTCATAAAATTGTTTTCAATGAACAAGAAAAACAATTCAAAATCCAGCCGGAATCGATTGTAAACCAGTTCATTCACTATCGCAACTCACTCATTTAGCGCACTACTCTTCCGGAACAGGCCATAAAAATGTTCCTTTTTCCAGCAACGATTGCAATTGCTGAACGCTATGGCGGGCTTTACGCTCTACGGCTTCAGCGGAATTAAAGGCATTGTGCGGAGTAAAAATGACATTGGGCCTTTGCTGCAACGCTTTGATCTTCAACAAAAAGGGATCGTCCGTCTCCTGCTTTCCGGAACGCAGAAACACAGCCAGCTTGCTTTCCTGTTCGTACACATCGAGGGCCAGGCCACCCAGATGGTCTTCCTGAATCAAGCGATCGAGATCATCGATGGGTGAAAGTTCGCCCCGCGCTACATTAATAAAAATTACGCCCTTCCTGGCTTTTTTAAGCAAGGCATAGTTGAAATAGCCTCTATTTTTTCGCGTAAGATTCATGGCGCAAACAATGATATCTGCCCGGGCTATTCCCTGTTCGATGCTCACATAGTTGGTGTCTGTAAATTTTTGCACCAGGTCCACACCCAGAACATCCATGTCCAATCCCTGGCCGATGCGCACCACTTCGTGACCCACATTACCAACGCCAACAACCAGTAACGTTTTACCTGCATTTTCCTGGCCTGTAATTCCACTGCGTGAAAACGAATTGAATCGTTCCATTTGTAAAGGCAGTTTACGCAACAGGCTCATCCACAGTAGCATGGCCTGCTCCGCCACAGCGCGATTGCAGTAGAATGGTAAATAGCCCAGCTGACCCGTGAATTGCGTGGCCTGCTGATAATCGAGTAAATGGTTGTAACCGGTGCTGCGAGAAAGAATGGCAGTTAAGCGAGCCGCCCACGATTTGGGGATTTGAGACTGGGTGCGCGTGCTGATCACCGGCGCCGGAGGAGAATCATGTCCGGCTTCCTGAATGGTTTCCCGGGCAAAACCCGCATTGATGTTCGACGGAAGGTACTGTTCGAGTAACGCTCGTTCTTCGTCAAAGGCTTCGTAAAAAAAGACGTCATAGTTTATCACAGAATGCTCCCTCTGTTTTTTTCTAATTTTAAAAAAGGAAGCCATTCAGAGCAATAAAATTCCTCGTTGTCATCTTTCCAAAAGGGCATTACGATAAATTAAAAACTTCTTTCCAAAGATTTAACGTTTTAGCTTGCAAAAATTTTTTTTGTTGCATCTGGAAAGCAGGTGAGGACTGATAAGGTAGAGGAATAACATTAAATCTGTACGCAGTCTAAGGCAGCAAAGCCGCAATCTTTAAAAAACCGCAAAGGGCGCATTTTAATTAAAAATTACGAATTACGAATTAATTTGCAAAGGGGCAACTTATGCCCAGGCGGTGAAGAACCGTGCCGGCATGTCTTTCTGAGAATCCCTTACATTGGCAAACCATTTGCAGGCGCAACGTAACTCGATTTTCGGCTCGATACTGTGTAAGAGCGATGACAGGCACTCTTTAACCAATACACTCTTATACTTTTAATTCTTGCCCTCCAACAGCGGAAGTCTTTTCACAAATGAGCCATCACCCCATCGATCTTTAGTCTGTCCAAAAAGGCGAGCTTTTGTTTTAAAACCCATCCCCCCGGCCCCCTTCCCTTTAAAAAAAGGGAAGGGGGGAGTTTAAATCTTTGCTTTGTAAAATTTGATTTCTAAATGTTCATCTACTCAAACGTTTGGTATTGCTCTGTAATTAGGCAGCTTAAAAATGTTCGCACGCTAAAATGCTAGATCTTTTAAGGGGAGTATGCTAAACTTTGTTGCCGATTTATTTACCCTGCACGGGTTCTCGCCTGCTGGCCTCTTTGCCCCGGCGGGCATGGAAAAGATTCAGCCTGCCAGTGTAGGGGATTCTACCCCCGATAAATCGGGGTCAGAATGACATTTCCGATGTGCAAAGAATTTCTCACCTCTCTTTAGCGGGGCAAGAAATAACCGTTTTCCAAGTAAAAGATTCCTCACTCTGATAAATCAGGAATTCGGGATGACAACCGGCATCAATCCTCAACATAGCACTATTTCACAAAATATTTCGTAATTGAACAGGACCTCTCTTTTGAATCTGTTACAATTTCGATGTTTTTGGCGCGCTCTGTGGTTAATGGAATTCCAGTACTGCGCTTCAAAAACTTGCAGAGCGTTCTGGTTGCTCCATTTTGAATTTTCAATCTTACAGGTCTTTGATTACTTCCAGGTATTGTTTGTAAGGAATCGCCGGCAAACTTTCGGCCTTAACCGCTCCTTTGGACATGGTAATCATGGACACTTTAATCGCTGTTTTTTCGTCCGGCGCCTCGTAAATATCCATAAAATCATACTGTCCTAATAGTGCGTAGTGATCCAGCCACTTTACTTCCGGACATTTCTCTTTTACGGTTTCAAACCACTCCCGTCCGATTTGCTCTCTGGTGCGGGCATCGGTCATGGCCGAGGGAGAGAGCTTGGTTAACAAAATGAATCTGGGCATCATTCCTCCTTTACATATTCATGGAAACATCAAAAATGGTCGGTTTTACCAGACGTTCAAAATCTTGGTATGACAATTTGATCAATTCACGATGGCTACCGGCATTAAAGGCAATTTCATCGTTTTCGGCTAATTCTTTGCAAGCGTAAACGGGCAGGCCGTACAAATTGCCAAAGGGCGGCATAGCGCCAATTTCACATTCTGGAAACAGATATTTGAACTCTTCCTCTGAGGCCAGTTCAATTTCCTGGGCTTTCATCTCTTTTTTGCATTTTTCCAGATCAAGCTGGTAGGTGGCGGGTAAAACAAACATGGCCATCTGGCCATCGACCTTGGCCATTACAGTTTTGGCCAGCTTTTTGCCCGGAATATGGGCCGAAGCCGCAATTTCCTGGGCGGTGTAGGCAGGTGAGTGAACAATCAAAACGTAACGCACCCCCTGCTCATCCAAAAAATTTCTTAATTTTTGTAATGGCATAACCTCACCTCCTCTAATATGTGAACTATCTCTTTTAATGAACACCGTTTATTAAAGTTTCTATTCAGCCGGGTAACCAACCGGAAACAGATAAACCGGAATTTCATCATCACCCAGCATTAAAATTTGTCGCACACCATCTTCATGAAAAGCGCCGACGGCCACCGTTCCCAGGTTCAAAGCGGTGGCCATGAGATAAATATTTTGCCCGATATGCCCCCCTTCCAGAAAAATGTAGGGAATGGCCCGCGCTCCGTAAACAGCCTGAACCGCCGGAAAGCGGGCGGTTAAAATAAGGCACGCCGGAGCAAGCAAAATACATTCCTGAAAAAGCGCCTCCTGAAATAATTTCTTCTGGAAATTGCCACGAAATACCATTTCGATGCGCATCGATTGCGGCTTAAACAGGTACAATCCCTGTTCCACATCCGCAGGAGGTAAGGCTAAAGAGATGAAGATTTTGAAAGGAAACAGAGCGCCTGCCGAAGGAGCCGTTCTACGCCGATCAGGCAAAATGCCCTGGGCCGCCCAAAGTAATTGCGAAATTTGCTTTAAATTCAGAGATTGCTTTTTGAAAGTGCGGTGCGACTGGCGCCTGGTTAATAGCTCTCTTAGAGTCCGGGCCTCAGGTAAATCATCTATAACGAGAGGAATTTGATGGGTTGATGCCTGGGTTTGCATCTTCCTCTCCTTTTACAAACTTTTTCTACTATTAATAATACGGATGGCATGATTAAAAATCAATTTTTTTCAAAACACAGGTGCAACTTGTTGTTCTGCTCATCGTAATGTAAAACAGTTGAACAAAAGCATAGGAACAGAAAATGAAACGCTCCATACGATGGCAGGTCTCATTATTTTTCATTTTTTTACCTGTATTCCTCTGGCCCGCCACCTCTCATCGCCTCTATTCCCTGGAAGATTTCAACGTCGATTTTGATGAAGAATCAGAATCAATTGAGATCAAATCGCACCTGATGCCCGGCGCCGTTGTGCGCATTGATGAAGATTACCGATTATTCATCAACCATTCCGAGGTAACCTTAAGTGAAGCGGATCAACGTTTGCTTGCCCAATATTATGAACAGTGTCTTTCTCTGAAGCGTGACGCCAAAAAAATCGGCCTGCAGGCAGGCAAACTTACCATCAAAACCATAGTAGGGCTGGGCACAGAAGGTCTGTATGCTCTTTTTTCCAGTCTGGTAGGCGCAGAGGATGGCGAAGAACATATTAAGAAGACCGAACAGGAAATTGAGAAAGAGGCCGAACGTCTGAAAAAACTGAGCCAGGCTCTGAAAAAAAAGGCCAAACGATTGGAGCAATTGCATTGCCGAATTTTTCAGGAGATTGATGTTTTACATCAATTGCTTGAAGAGCGGTGATCCATTTTCTACATCTCTGAGGCATCTAAGTGGGCCCGTAAGCGGTGTAATCCGTCCACGGATTGACATGAAAACAGCCCATTTCAGCAGTGCTCTGCCCTCTGATCAACTTTCCCTGCCTTCGCTTATCGTAAAAATATGCTGCTCATTTTTGTACTGGTACTGGATTTGCAAATTATTTAAATCGCAGATTTTTTTCACCAGCGCCAGGCCTAATCCCAGTGTTTGGGAGTCGGCTTTGCTCTTCGCAAAGCGCTTAAACAACTGGCTTTGGGAAAAATCGAGAGGCGGCCCGGCATTACGGATGGACAAACGATCTGCGCTGGTTTCGATCACAATGGTAGAACCTTCAGGCGCATGCTGAATTGCATTACGCACCAGATTTCTCAGAACCAATTCGAACAGATACAGATCCAGCTTTAAAGCATGGGCTTCATGCAGATGTACCTCAAAGTGCAAATTTTTTAAGTCGGCCAGTTCATGGACTGACTTCAAGTGTTCTTCGATCAATGATTTTGTGTAAATCGTTTTTACACTCCGAAACTGCCCATTTTCGATGCGCGTAATTAAATTTAAGGTATTGCCCAGTTTAGAAAGAAGGTTAATTTGTCGATAAATGGTTTTGACCGTTTCCCCATGCTTTTGCAAGACCATTTCATCGTTCATCAAACGCTCCACTTTACTACGAACAACTGCCAGCGGGGTTTGCATTTCATGGGCCATGTTTTCTGTGTACTCTCTCAAATTTTGATAATCCATTTCAATCTGGTTCAGCATCCGGTGAAACAAATCCTGCATTTTAATAAATTCCTCTGTATTGGTGGGCACCTTCTGTACAGAGGATCTTTTCCCGATCTTGTAGGTTTTCATGGTATTTAAAATCTGATTAAACGGTTTAAATAAGTAGCCGGACAGGAAATAGTTGAAAGCAATCATCCCAAAGGCCAGCACACCAAAGACGATGAACATGCTGGCTAAAAAATCATCTCGCAAGCGGTAAAAATCGCCAACATGTACGCGGGCCTCGTACAAATAGTACTGCTTACCTCTTTGTACAGCAGCCAGCCGCTTTTTGTAATGCAAAAACTCATCCAGTTCCTCTTTGTAGATTAAAGTATCTTTTACGATAGGCAACTTATGAATGAGGGTCTGATCAGCGCACTTTCTGATTTTTAAATAACCTGGCATATGGGATAGGGTAGAATCTCTTTGCAAATATCGCTTTAGGCGCATCTCAAACTTATTAAATCTTCTTTGCACATAGGACTCAATGTAGTGTTCGGCCATTTTAGACAATAAGAAGGCGCTGATAAAAAAAACCAGAAAGGTAAAAATAAGATAAAATGCCGTGGTCTGATTTAAGAGTTTTAAAGGACGCTTGGAAGTCATGATTATTTACCTTCCTCAGTAAACTTATAGCCCATGCCATACATGGCTTTAATGTAGTTTTTACCGCCAGCGGCCATTATTTTCTTGCGCAGATTTTTAATATGGTTGTAAATAAAATCGAAGTGATCGGCCTGATCGATATGATCGCCCCACAGATGCTCAGCGATGCTCTCTTTGGTCAACAGGCGATTTTGATTGTCCAAAAAGTAGATAAGCAAATCGTATTCCTTACGCGTTAAATTTATAGGCTGATCATGGACAAAAACCTGAGCGCCTTTCAGATCGATGCGTATTTCATTAAAGACCAATTCATTCTTCCCTGAAAATTTTTTTCGACGCAACAGGGAATGAACGCGCGCATTCAGTTCGGCTCGGTGGAAGGGTTTGGTTAAGTAATCATCCGCGCCCATTTCAAGCCCCTGTACTTTGTCTTCTACGGCGTCGCGAGCCGTTAAAATTAAAATAATCGTCTCCTCTGACTGGCTGCGTATGATTGGAATTAAATCCAGGCCATTCCCGTCAGGCAAACCTAAATCAAGAATGATCAGATCATAATTGTACAACAACACTTTTTCTCGTGCCCGGGCAAAATGATCCGTTGACTCGACAAGAAAGTTTTGTTCTTCAAAAAAAGCTCTTAACTCTTCTGAAAGCACACGGTTATCTTCAATAATCAACATTTTCATAGGCTACCCGTCACGATAATACAAGGTAATTCTGTAGAATTTTTGTTGCACGCCACAAAAAAAATAATCATTTTAACAGGAAAGCGCCAAAAAATAATAGACTTCGGGCCAGGAAAAGGCCCTGATTATTTGAAGCAATTCGCTCGTAAAGTCTTGTGCGGCAGCTCGATCAAAATGCGCTAACAAATGTCATTTGGAATTGTGCGCCAGTGTAAGGCATTTCTCATCTTGCCACAGGTCGCAAGCACACCGGAATGGCAGGTCGGCATAAGCCCTCACCCTTTAGGCCCCCTCGCCGTTTCAAAAAAGAATTCGTAGTTTTTTCGTAATCTCTCCAGGCCATTAGTGGCTGTGACCAGGCAACCCCTGAAGCATAATCGTTAATTTTGCACAGCAGTTCTCTGCCCTCCTGCAAGATATTTTTAAACTTTTAGCAATCGATGTTGCAGTGGGGATTAAAGAGGCGGGCGTGGCTTTAACGGACTATTTTGGATTCTTTTTGTTTGCAATCTACACAAATGCGCGTAGTAGGCACGGCGCGTAGCCGTTTTTCATCGATTTCCTTGCCACAAACACGACAAATACCATAGGTTCCATTTTCAATGCGCTCCAGAGCCTGGTCAATTTGATGCAAATATTTATCCATTCGCGCTAAAAACATGTAGGACTGTTCTCTGTTCATCGTGTCTGTACCAAACTCACTGTATTTGTAGGCTGTTTTGCCATAATCGTCTTCATTATTAACATCCCTTAAAATCTCTTCGTAACGTTGTCTTTCTTCAAGGGTCTCTTTGCGTTTTTGCAACAGGATGTCCTTAAATTTCTGTAACTTGTTCTCGTCCATTACGTGCCCTCCAACAAATTGACTGGTAAAATTTAGCATATTTTTAAGATATAAAGCAAATCATACTTAGACTAAAAGAAGGTAAAAGGAAAAAAGATTAAAGATTAAAGGGCTGGAAGGCATTAATCGGCTCAAGGGGTTTTGACCCACCCCTTAGTCCCCTCCAGAGGAGGGGAGACTAAAGTTCTCCTCCTGGGAGGGGGTGGCGGTGGGTTTGCTTTCAAGTTAAAAGGAAAAAAGATTAAAGATGAAAGATTAAAAAGGCATGGGCGGTTTGAAAATAAATCGTCCCGCCTGCTGAACAACAGCCCGGCCAATCATGTCCATTACTTATTTAGCAATACCACCTTGCCGAAAGCCTGACCGCTTTCCAGAAATTTATGAGCCCTGGCCACCTCCTCAAACTGGAACTCGCGGGCAATGACCGGCTTAAATTTACCACGTTCAATAAGCTGAACCAGCTCAATAATGTCCTTTCGTGTGCCCATGGTTGAACCGATGATCTGCTGATGCTTAATGAACAATACACGAATATCGATTTCTGCTCTGGGACCTGTGGTCGCTCCACAGGTAACCAGTTTACCGCCTCTTTTTAAGGCCCTTAAACTCTCTTTCCAGGTTAATTGACCGGGATGTTCAATAATGATATCAGCGCCCTGCCCATTGGTAATCTCCTTTACCGTTTGACCGATGGGTTGTTGATCATAACGAATGATGTAATCGGCTCCTAATTGTTTGGCCAGTTCGGCTTTTTGCTCATTGCCTGCGGTCGTAATAACACGCGCGCCAAAGGCCCTGGCAATCTGGATGGCAGAAGAACCAACCCCAGAAGAAGCGCCATAGACCAGAACGGTGTGTTCCGGCCGTACCTGTGCTTTTTGCACCAGCATGTGATAGGCCGTCATTCCGGCTAAGGGAAAGGCCGCTGCTTCACTCCAGTTCAGGTTTTGCGGCTTTTTGTAAACATAAGCAGCAGGAACCGTAATATATTCAGCCTGCACGCCGGGCATGGTTTCCCCAGGAATTTTAAATTGCGAACACAGATTCTCCTGTCCCGAAAGACAGTAAGCACAGTGGCCGCAGGTGTGAATGGGAATATTAAACACTTCATCACCGACGTTTAAGCCAAAGCGATTGTGGGCCCGTTCGCCCACACGCACCACTTCGCCCGCGGCTTCACTGCCCATCACCATGGGTAAAGGCACGCCCGGAATTCCTCTGCGCACCCAGAGGTCCAGGTGATTCAAAGCCGCCGCTTCCACACGGATCAATACTTCATCGCTTTCGATTTCCGGGATGGGTAAATCTTCAATGCGCAGAACATCGGTATTGCCATGCTCATGAATGCGAATGGTCTTCATCGTTATGTCCTTTCTTTGGCCTGAATTTCCAACAAATCATGGATGACCCCATAAGCCGTATCGGTTATGGTGGGACTGTGCTGAACCAGACATAGCGTGGCCAGCTTTTCAAAGTGTAATTGTAAAACCGAACTGCTGCCCTCGATGCTCCAGAAAGGGTGATCGCTTGCGATCTGCTGCAACTGCACCCGCGCCTGTGTCTCCCCCCTTTCCTGCCTGGCGCTTGCAATAAATTTCCAGCGCCTGTTTTGTCGGGCCGCCTGAGCGATTTTTTCCGCCGACATGAGATCGAACGAATCTCTTGTGATAGTCAGGGGATCAATGGGGTGTTCAAAAAAGACATTGGCCAGAATTGCCGTTTTCAGAGCAGCATCCCAGCCTTGCAGATCATGATCTGCGTCGGCTTCTGCCATGCCCATTTGCCTGGCCCGGACCAGAGCCTGCTCCCGGGAAGCGCCCTGCTCCATCTGGCCTAATAAAAAATTGGTGGTAGAATTCAAAACGCCCTCAAAGCCCACGATCTTTGCGCCCTGCAAACTGTATTTGTAAAGATTAAAGAGCGGGGTGCCATCCATGACGGTGGATTCGAAGAGAAATTGTACCTGTTTTGATTTTGCGCTTTCCATTAATCGTTCGTATTGAAAGGCCACAGGACCTTTGTTGGCCGTAACCACATGTTTTCCATTTTGCAGGGCCCAATCCAATCGTTCTGTGGATTGAAGCGCTCTGTTTTCCAGTTCCAGAGGCGTTAAGTCCACCAGAACATCAAACGCAAATTTACCAAGTAACTCCCGGGTGGATTCGGCGGTAAAATAGGAACAGCGTTTAGTAAAGCGGCCGTATTTTTTGAAATGGTTCAGGGCCAGTGCGCCATCAATTCCCTGTTCAGAAAACAGATTTCCATGAGAACGGGTTGTAATAGCGGTCAGCGAAAAATTCACGGGATTAAAGCCTCTAAAAGTTTGCAGATCGGTAAATAGTAAATGAACCAATTCACGGCCCACATTTCCAAAACCTAACAAAAAAATGCGGAGCATGAGTCGCCTCAGGCTTTTTGCCGGTAATAGCGCACTAACAACACTGCGCCGCCAATTAACACAAGAAGAGGCCAGAATTTAATCACAGCCATTTTGCGGACAAAAAAGAGAATGCCAAAAACGATTAACAACAGGCCGGGTATGCCATAGTAGGCTTCTCTGTTTTTTAAATAGTACAACAGCAAAAATCCCAGGCCTGGCGCAATAAACAGAATTGGCCAGAGTTTCACCATATTTTGCCAATCGGTCCAGGAACAATAGAGAAATGTTACCCCATACACCAGCAACATGATGCCCGGCAGCAGAAAGACCGTCAATTCTTTTTTCAGGAAATAGACCACAATGAACACCAGGCCACTTAAAATAATGTACAACGCCCAATTCAGAGTAAAGACATTCAGATTGTCCAACAAAAAGAGCAGGCCCAGAACCACAAACAAAATGCCAAGAAATTTTGTGCCAGCATTCATGATTACTTCTCCATTTTGTTCAATTTTTTACAAAATTTAGTTCAGTTTTAATCTAATAATTATTATATTCAAGGCAACAAAAAAACGAGAGGTGAATGTCAAAATTTCGTAAATTGTTGACCCGTGGAAAAAGTTAAACTAAAGTGGAGAGGACAAGACCATGAAAGAAGGACGTATTTACAACTTTAATCCGGGCCCTGCTGCACTTCCACTACCCGTTTTAGAAGAAGCTAAAAAAGACCTCTTAAATTACAAGGGAGAAGGTATTTCCGTACTTGAAATGAGCCATCGTTCCAAAACATTTGACGGCATTATTAAGGAAGCGGAACAACTCCTGAAAGAGGTGATGAATATTCCGGATAACTATAAAGTTCTTTTTATGCAGGGCGGGGCTACCTTACAATTTGCCGCCGTGCCTCTGAATTTGATTGGTGAAGGACAGTTTGCGGAATATGTGAACACCGGTTCCTGGTCCAAAAAAGCCATCCAGGAAGCGCAAAAATTAGGAAAACAGGTCAAGGTGGTGGCCTCCTCAGAAGAGGATCATTTTTCTTACATTCCCACAGACATTAAGGTTTCACCGGATGCAGCCTATCTGCACATTACTTCTAACAACACCATTTTTGGCACTGAATTTCACACTTTTCCGGAAACAGGCGATGTGCCGCTGATTGCCGACATGTCTTCTGACATTGGTTGTCGGAAAATTGATGTAAGCCAGTTTGCCCTGATCTACGCCGGTGCGCAGAAGAATATGGGGCCGGCCGGCGTCACTATCGTTATTATTCGTGAAGACTTGCTCCAGAAAAGTCCGGACAACATTCCTACCATGACCAGTTACAAGATCATTGGCGGTAAAGATTCTCTGTACAACACGCCACCGACTTTTAATGTGTACATCGTTAAACTTGTACTGGAATGGATGAAAGCCCAGGGCGGTCTGGATAAAATCGAAGCCATTAATCGTCAGAAGGCGCAAATGATTTACGATGTGCTCGATCAATCCTCTTTTTACCGGGGCACTGCCCGTAAAGATAGTCGTTCTTTGATGAATGTAACTTTCCGCCTGCCTTCGGAAGACCTGGAAAAGCAATTTGTAGAAGAAGCTCTGCAAAACGGCATGTTGGGTTTAAAAGGCCACCGCTCTGTTGGTGGAATTCGCGCCTCGATTTACAATGCGGTACCTCTGGAAGCGGTGGAAACCCTGGTCGATTTCATGAAGAAATTTGAGAAGGCCCATAGCTGATAAACAAAACGTATTTTAGGCTTGCCCTCAGGCTTCATCGACTTTGAGATGAGGCCTGAGGGCTTTTTTTGTCTTCTTTTTAGAATACTCCGCTTAAAAGATTAATGTATTAGCGTGCGAAAATTTTTAAGCTGCCTAATTACAGGGCAATCCCGAACGTTTGAGTAGATGAACATTTAGAAATCAAGTTTTACAAAGCAAAGATTAAAACTCCCCCTTCCCTTTTTTTAAAGGGAAGGGGGGGATGGGTTTTAAAACAAAAGCTCGCCTTTTTGGACAGACTAAAGACCGATGGGGTGATGGCTCATTTGTGAAAAGACTTCCGCTGTTGGAGGGCAAGAATTAAAAGTATAAGAGTGTAATGGTTAAAGAGTGCCTGTCATCGCTCTTACACAGTATCGAGCAGAAAATCGAGTTACGTTGCGCCTGCAAATGGTTTGCCAATGTAAGGGATTCTCAGAATGACATGCCGGCCCAGGCCTTCACCGCCTGAGCAAACTTGCCCCTTGGTAAATTAATTCGTAATTAG
>NZ_JBSMDE010000035.1:0-9836 GCF_056497305.1 Caldithrix sp.
CATGCCGGCACAGACCTTCACCGCCTGGGGAAACTTGTCCCTTGGCAAAATAATTCGTAATTTTTAATTATAATTACTTCTTTGTGCCCCTTGCGGTTTTGTAAAGGTTGCGGCTCTGCTGCCTTAGGATCTTCAGCAGATAAATTTTCGAACGCTAAGTTGATAAATCTTTAAATGTAAGTATTCTAAAATAAATTTAAGATAACAATTTAATAAATCCGGAATAATTAATTATATTCTTTGCAAAATGTAAGAGAATTTGCTACATGATAGAATCAAATTTCCTCAATAGAGATGTATTCCCGCAACTTAAAAGCAATTTGAAAACGCCCTACGTTTTAATCCTTTTCGGGTCCCGACGAACCGGAAAAACAACGCTAATGAAAATGTTGCTTCGCGAGCCCGAGGTCCAGAAAAACCCGCTGTACTTTGACCTGGAGAATCCCAATCAACGAGAAAACTTTCAATCACCTGACTATGATTTGGTGGCCCGGCAGATTATTCAGGCCTTGCCTCATCCAAACCAGAGAGGCTATGTCTTTCTGGATGAAATTCAGTACCTTGAAAATGCCCCCTCTTTACTAAAATATATGTTTGACCACTATCCCAATTTAAAATTTGTGGTTTCCGGCTCATCCTCATTGCGCATCAAATCCCTGTTGAGTGAATCTATGGTGGTACGGAAACGCGTTTTTCGACTTTTCCCACTAAATTTCAGGGAATTCCTGGTTTTTAAAGGGAAAATGCATTTGTACAGGCAGCTGGAAGGTTACAACTTTTTTTCAACATCTTCTGAAATACCGAAAATTCTGCCATCAATTCGAAGCCAGCTCCTGGCTGAAATATTCGACTTTTTAACTTTTGGCGGCTATCCGGAAACCACGCTCCTGGAGCCTCGGGGGGAGCGGATTCAATCGCTATATGAAATCTACACCTCATATATTCAAAAAGATATTGCTTTTTTGTTCTCCATAGAAAGTGTGGATAAGTTTAACAAATTGGTTAAAATCCTGGCCACTCAAACAGGAAATCTGGTAAACGTTTCTGAGCTTTACAACACCCTGGGCATTTCTCGTGCAACGATCGAAAGGTATGTGTTTATTTTGGAAAGCACCTTTGTTCTGGGACTTCTTAAACCTTTTTATTCCAACGTGCGGAAAGAGTTGAGCAAAATGCCTAAACTATTTTTTGAAGATGTTGGAATTTGTAATGCGATTCTGGGAAAATTTACGCTGGAACCAGGAAGCGCTTTTTGGGGGCAATTGGCGGAAAATTTCGTTTTTAACCAGCTGGAAAAACGATATGTGCCGGAGATAAAATTCTGGCGTAGTAAAAACAAACAGGAAGTCGATTTTCTTATTTTTAAGGAGGGAGAGATTATTCCTCTGGAAGTTAAATTTCAACAGAAACGAATAATGCGTCTCCCATCCGGATTGCGCAGTTTTATTCACCAATACCAGCCGGCACGCGCTTTTGTCATTACCATGGATTATCAGGAAATCATCCGTTTTAACCAGACGGAGGTCATTTTTTTGCCCATTTACTTCGTTTAATGCGCTCCTTCACTGGAAAGGATGTAAGGACTATCGGTTAGCTATGAATAATTTTTTGTCTAACCAATTATTCTTTTGAAGACGAAAGATTCTGGCCTTTCGGCCTATCTCTATTTTAAAACACCATCAAACATGAACTACGATATTTACATTCATGTGCTTCGGTGGCGATGAAACCGGCGGGATAGTTCCCGTTCATTTTGGCCCAGTAATGGAATCTGACTAAATAACAAATTTAAAGATGCGGAAAATAAACAAAACTCATACCAAATTCCCGTCAGGGACGTCTGACAATAGTCCGCCGTTTCAACAGCGGGAACAATGGATCCCAACAAACACCCCGTCCGTCCAGTCAGGGACGGCTGAAACAGGGCGGATTATTAAAGCGAGCCTTCGACTCGCTAGCGACTCTGGAGAGTCGCGCTACGATTTATTGTCACGTAGGGACGGTTGAATCAAGGCGGATTGGTCATTTAAATGTCTCTACGGGACAATTTTAAGATATTCATCATAAAAATTTTCGCACGCTACAGCATTAGCTCTTTTTAAGGAAATATTACAAGGTTCTTTGGCTAAAAACGATAAATTCCCCGCTCTTTTTCCTGCTCTTTGAGTGGGCTTTCCTCTTCGTCCTGCCAGAGGTGCCCTTTAAACCGTTTCATTCGAAATTCTCTGGGATTAATAACCTCAGGGGGCCAGGTAAAAGTTTCAATGTCCGGGACAAACGGTTTCTTTTTTCCCAATGTTACGGAGATGGTTTTGCGTTTACCTTTGCGCTTTAAATAAACTTTTACCACATCACCCGGATCGTAATAATTCACGGTTCGTACCAGATCCTCAACATCATGAATCTCTTTTTCATTGACTTTGTAAATCACATCTCCGGCTTTAATACCGCTTTTTTCGGCAGGCGAATCCTTCAATACCTTTTTAACCAGTACGCCATATTCGACCTCAAAATATTCCGTCAATTGTTCTGTAAGCGTTTCTGCCCTGATTCCCAAAAATCCGCCCTTCAGATGTTCTGCCTTTCCGGCCTTTAATTTCATTTTAAGGCGTTTAACGATGGAATCGGCTTTGGCCTTTAATTTACCGGCTTTCAGGCGTAATAGAATCTGGCGCTCTGCAAGATCCAAAGGTTGCACATGCGCAGTAAAGATCAACTCTTTTCCGGAACGATGAACCACAATATCCACATCTTTTTCCTGATCCAGCTCGCTGAAATAGTCTTCAAGGTCTTCCGGGGACTCAATAGGCTCGCCATCCATTTTGATGATGATGTCATGCGCTTTTAATCCGGCCTTTTGGGCTTCGCTGTTTGGCTCCACTTCAATAATTTCCGCGCCGCCCTGCAAGTCATATTTTGCCAGTGTTTGTGAATCCGGTTCTGTAACAACGAGTCCAAAGCGATGCCCCTCTGACTGCCCCTCAAGGGTAATCTGGATTTCTTTTTTCTTTTGAGCATCCGAAATAGCAAACGCCAGGCTGGTAAATAAAAAAATTGATATTACGAATAACCCAAGTCTTCTCATGGCCCCTCCAGGTTTCTCCGTACACGATACATTTTTAAATTACGTGTCTTCTGTAGAAAAGGTTTCTTTTTTCATCGTCTAAAGAAATCCGGAAACAAGGGGATTAATTTGTCCAGGACTAAACTTCATAAACTGGCGAGCGTTTTCCTGGCCAAAATCATTTTAGTTGTGCTTTAAAAGCGCCCAGATTCCAAGAGCAATTAACAAAACTGGAACAGCCGGCCCGATTAAGGCGAAAGGAAGTGCAATCAGACTAACAATGCCGGCAAACAAACCCAGGGGAATCAAGATAAGAGGCGTTAAGATTAAAGCCAGAGCCAGACCAAGTAATTTGATCGGCAAAGTGAGCATGAAAATTCCTACATGAAACACAACGCCAAATAATTTTAAGACAATCCAGCCAATGACCAGGAAAATAAAAATTGCAATGATAAAATCCATCTGTTTCCCCTTCCAATTGACAATCTGTTTAAATTACGAAGAGAAAAGCTAAAAGATTCATTCCCTGGCGATTAAAATTCGAAATCCTTTTGGCGGAACGCTCAATTTCAATTGGCCATTTTCAGCGGACAGCGGCTCATTCTGCCAGGCATCTGTAAAGTTAGCTGAAATCTGCAAGCTTACCTGCACAGGTTTATCAGAGCGGTTGAACGCCAGCAGGGCCTGTTCTTTACCTGCCGTGCGCTTTATTAATACCAGATCGGAATTCATCTGTTCTTTGAGAAATTGAAAATCGCCCTGAGACAAAACCGGGTAACGATGCCGGATGGCAATCAATTTTTTGTAAAAATGAAACAGCCGGGGATCAAAACGATTTTCATCAAGCGGTCGCTTTTTTCCTGATAAAGGATGGTGAGCTTCCGGTTCAAAGTTCATTTCCGGCCAGGTCATGGGTTTGCGGTCATCCGGATCATCGGCGCCCCACATGCCCGCCTCATCCCCATAATAGATGATCGGCGCCCCGGCAAAGGTCATCTGAAAGGCGACAATAAGTTTCTGAATTTGGCGCTCATTTGCCGTGGGCTTGCGCACCTCGTATTGGGGGTTGTCTCTGGGGCCGGCCGCTCGGTCGTATCCACGATCCGGATTAAGAATCATGGAAGCCAAACGATCCGTGTCATGTGAATCGAGCATACTCCACAGGATATTTAAAGATTTTAAACCATACCTTTGCTTGAGGTCTTCCAGTCTGTGGGCCAGCTCTGAAGCGCTAATGGCCTGTTTTTGATTAATAAAAAATGCCATCATGGCCCGTGCAAATTCGTAATTCATGGTGGCGTCCGTTAAACGCCCTTTGATCCAATCTGAGGCATCATGCCAGATTTCGGTAACAACCAGCGCAGCCGGATTAATTTGTTTGACTCTGGCGTACCACTCTTTCCAGAATGGTCTGGCTACTTCTTCAGCGACATCCAGTCGCCAGCCATCGATTCCATCGGAAGGGTCGCCGTCTCCATTCGGGTCCAACCAGCGTTTACAGGCATTAAAAATGTACTGCCGAGGACCATTGACAATGCCCTTTTCATCTTCATTGAATTCCGGCAGCGATTTGACACCCCACCAGCCTTTGTAATCGAATTCGTTTTGCGGAGTTTGGGGGTCGTCCCATCGGGTAATGGAATACCAATGCGCGTAAGGCGAATTCTGTTGATGTTTAAGAATATCCTGAAAAGCAAAAAACGCGGTTCCGGTATGATTAAAAACTCCGTCAATGACGATTCTAATGCCCCGCGCATGAGCCTCTTTGATGAGTTTCAGGAAAAGGGAATCCGCCCTGGTCCAAATCCAGGTGGAAGGGTCTTCCGTTTCTCTGGCCTGTTTCAAGCGCTCCAGATCGCCGGCAGCATCCGGACCAAAATTATTGTCGATATGGTGATAGGTAGAGCCATCATATTTGTGCAGGCTTGGCGCTTCAAAAAGCGGATTAAAATAGATACCGTCAATGCCCAATTCTTTTAAATAATCCAATTTTTTAATCACCCCAACAAGGTCACCGCCAAAACGCCGTGTAAAAACCACGTCATAAAAACGACTGGACTGTTTTCTTTCCCAGGGTTGAATTTTGTACCAGTCTGAGGTCCAGGGATGAATGCGCCAGCCGGGTTGCAAATCGGCGCCCGGCACCTCTTCGGCTGTTGGATCATTGCTGGTATCGCCATTATAAAAACGCTCCGGGAAAATCTGATACCAGACGATACCAGTGGCCCAATCCGCATTGGCTTCTTTTTGAACCGTTCTTTGTGAACAGGAAAAGGTGCCTAAGAGCATCCAAAGGATGACAACATATTTTAACATAAAAACCTCCATGCGTCACTCAATTATGTGTTACTAAGGTAGGCTTTTCTGGATTCTGATGCAAATTTTGCTAAACAGTATTAAAGGCCTCTCAGGAGAATTTGAATCCCCCGCAAAAAGTCACGAAGACCTAAAAGTTATCTTTAGAGTAGAATTTCCAATCCACTGTTTTTTCTCTCGACTGCTTTGCGGGAGAGGCGATAAAGGGATGAGGAATCTTCTACACTGGCAAGTAATTCGTAATCGCAATGTAACTCGAGCCTCAGCTCGAAACTTTGGTATGGGCAAAGCATTTTTTGAGAACCCATGCCGACCTGACATTTCGCAGCCCGTCATGGCTGGACAGTTCTTTTGAAGAAAATATTTTAAGCTTTGAAGAATGTGAACATGTTACATTTTGCCCGAAAGTTCAGAAAAAAGTTATCTGGATTTCTCTTAAAAAGGAAGGCTTCCGCTCAAGCTATGCTTACAGACTCAAAATAAAAAAAAGCGGAGAGGGTGGGATTCGAACCCACGGTACCACGAAGGTACACACGATTTCCAGTCGTGCCGATTCGACCGCTCTCGCACCTCTCCGTTTTTGCTACTGTTTCGTAACAAGCGTTAGAACTTAAAAAAATCAAAGCAATTTTTCAAATTTTAATCAGCCTCTGTTTTTAATTCATCGTTTCCATTCCGGCACTCCATCTTTCATCTGCGAATTAATGCAATTGATTTTTTGCATTTTCAGCGCTCAATTCATCCTGAAGCCGGCAGGGCATTCAAAACCATTTTCCCTTCTCCTGAGGCCGCAATTTACTGCATTAAAATTTGTCAGATCGAACTGGACAAGGCCGCTCTGCAGAGTCGATCCTTAAAGCATCGTAAATCAAGAAGATCGGCTCCCCGAAAAATTAGCCTTGCCTTGATCTCTTATTTTTCTCTAACGCTATAACTTCTTCAGGGATTCGCTTTAATTATTTGCCCTGTTTTGGATGATCAACTAAATTAATTAAAAAAAGTCGGGTAAGGTACATGAGTCATTTAAACCACCATGCGCATAAACACTTCCATCAGGATACGCCCACACTGCGTCTGCTCATCACCATGATTTTAAACTTTGTGATCACTCTGGCCGAACTGATCGGTGGAATGCTGGCTGGCTCCCTCTCTTTGATTTCCGATGCCTTGCACAATTTTAGCGACGGTATTGCCATCATCATCTCCTACATTGCCATTAAGCTAAAAAAGCGCTCGGTTACGCCCAAACACACTTTTGGTTTAAAACGCGCCGAGATCTTTGCAGCCGCTTTAAATTCCGGCGTCCTTCTGGTCATTACCCTCTATCTCTTTTACCATGCTCTGCTCCGTTTTTTGCATCCCCAGAACATCCAGGGGGGATTAATGATGATCATCGCCGGCATTGGGCTCGCGGCTAATGTAATCGGCACCTTATTGCTGGCCAAACTGGCTAAAAAAAGCATGAACTTGCGTTCGGCCTATTTGCATTTACTTTCCGACGCTGTTTCTTCCTTTGCGGTTCTGATCGGCGGATTTGCCATTTACTACTGGCAAATCTACTGGATCGATCCTCTACTTACCATTTTGATTGGAATTTACATTTTAAAAGAAAGTTACCAGATTTTAATCGAATCCATTCACGTTTTAATGGAAGGCGCGCCTCCGGATATTTCCATCACAGAAATTAAAAAGGCTGTAGAAAGTTTACCGCAGGTCAACGATTTTCACCATATTCATCTTTGGATGGTGGGCGAAAACGATGTGCACATTGAAGGTCACGTAGACGTTCAGGACATGTTGATCAGTGAGAGCAGCCAGCTACGCAATCAAATCGAGCGCCTTCTTCAAGAAAAGTTCAAAATTAAACACATCACCTTGCAGTTTGAGTGCAATCATTGCACCAATGCCCAAATCATTGAACAGTAATCACAATTAAAGGAATTTTATATGTTTAGCAAAGAAATTTACGTCAACCGCCGTAACCTTCTTAAAAACAAGATGAGCAATGGACTATTGTTGTTTCTGGGAAACAGAGAATCGCCCATGAACTACCCCGCCAATACCTATCCATTCCGTCAGGACAGTACTTTTCTCTACTATTGGGGCATCGATCAACCCGATTTAGCGGCTGTGATCGATCTTGACGAACAGAAAGAGATTCTTTTTGGTAATGACTTTGAAGTCGATGACATTGTCTGGATGGGTTCGCAACCCAAAATGCAGGACCTGGCGGAACAGGTGGGCGTGAAACAGGTCGAAGCGCTAAATGCCCTTGGGCCCATGCTCCAGGATGCTTTAGCAAAAGGGAGAACCATTCATTTCCTGCCCCCGTACCGTCATGAGAATATGTTGGTATTACAGGAACTCTTAGGCATCAGGGCTAATTTCTTAAAAAAGTATGCCTCCGTTCCCTTTATTAAAGCGGTCGTGGAACAGCGTTCCGTCAAATCCGAAGAAGAAATCATCGAAATTGAGAAAGCGCTGGACATCACCTATCAGGTGCATCTTGAAGCCATGAAACTGATCAACCCCGGTCTAAAAGAATACCAGGTTGCAGGCCTTTTACAGGGCAAAGCCCGAAGCCTGGGCGGTTCACTCTCTTTTCCCATGATCTTTTCCGTTCACGGAGAAATTCTGCACAATCCGTTTCAGCTCAACCAAATGGAAAAAGGCCAGCTGGTGGTACTGGATTGTGGCGGCGAAGCAGCCAGCCACTACGCCGGAGATATTACCAGAACTTTACCGGTCTCCGGAAAATTTACAGAGGAACAAAAAGCCATCTACCAGATCGTTTTGAACGCCCAGACCACTGCCATAGACATGATCCGGCCTGGCGTCAAATATCGCGATGTCCATTTACAGGCCGCAAAGGTCATCACACTGGGACTCAAGGAATTGGGATTAATGCAAGGCGACATTGAGGAGGCTGTTCAGGCCGGAGCGCATGCGCTCTTTTTTCCCCATGGCCTGGGCCACATGATGGGCCTGGATGTCCATGACATGGAAGACCTGGGAGAAGATTTTGTAGGCTACGATGAACAGACGCAACGCAGCGAGCTGTTTGGTCTGGCTTATTTAAGGCTGGCCAAAGAATTAAAGATCGGCTTTGTGCTTACCGTGGAACCGGGCATCTATTTTATTCCCCAACTGATTGATCTGTGGCAGGCCGAACAGAAATTTAATCAATTCATTAATTACGAACGCGTGGCTGATTACCGCTCCTTTGGAGGCATCCGCATTGAAGATGACGTGCTGGTTACAGAATCGGGCGCCCGCGTCCTTGGTAAATTAATTCCCAAACAAATTGACGGCATCGAAGCCATCATGCAAAGGTAGCGCTGTGTAAGTTGTGGGCACTGTTTATTTGGCCTGTTCTCATACAAAACAGCAGGCCTGTTGATGCATGGCCGAATGAACATTTGAGGATGCTCGAGCAGGTTGACAAATGCCTTTGCCCCAGGGAACAAGCGCGTCCGACTCCAGGTCACAGGCCATGACAATCCAGGTTTCGCCTCTTTTGCGCGGACCAGCCAAAACCATTTGTGTTACGTTTTTTAATTTCGTAACTTATTAAAAACGTTTCACAGGGAAATATTATGTGGCTCTTAATGGCAACCGCGGTGTCCATCGCTTTTTTGCACACAGTAACGGGCCCTGATCATTACCTGCCCTTTATCATGATTTCTCGGGCGCGGAACTGGACCTTACCCCGTACGCTATCCGTTACTTTTGTTTGTGGATTGGGTCACGTTTTTAGTTCAGTTCTTATCGGATTGATCGGTATTGCCCTGGGTATTGCCCTGCACAAGATTGAATTTATTGAATCGATACGCGGAAATATGGCCGCCTACCTGCTCATCGCCTTTGGCCTCATTTATTTTATCTGGGGTTTGCGGCAGGCCTATTTAAAAAAGCCACACACCCACTTTCATCTTCACGAGGATGGCAGCAGCCATAGACATCCGCACACGCATTTCCACAGCCATGCCCATATCCACGAGGATAACAAAAAATCCATTACGCCCTGGGTTTTATTCCTGATTTTTGTGTTCGGCCCCTGCGAGCCGCTCATCCCCATCCTCATGTACCCGGCCGCTCAAAATCACTGGTTCGATTTAACCATGGTCACCCTGGCTTTTGGCCTGGTGACCATCGCCACCATGTCGCTCATTGTCTTTCTAGGATTAAAAGGCTTTCGCTTGCTGCCCATGGAAAAAGCAGAACGCTTTACGCACGCCATTGCAGGCATGACCATTTTACTTTGCGGTTTAGGCATTCAATTCTTAGGACTTTAAGCCGGGTTAAAATACTTCCTTCAAAACTTATAATCCCGCTTAGCGGGATGCGAAAATTTTTATGCTGTTTTAGGGAGGACGTGTTGAAGAATTGGTTTAAATTATTTCTGCGAATATCTGCTAAATCTGCGCCAAATATAATTGTGATTAAAACAGTTTCT
>NZ_JBSMDE010000036.1:0-33253 GCF_056497305.1 Caldithrix sp.
CATGCCGGCACAGACCTTCACCGCCTGGGGAAACTTGTCCCTTGGCAAAATAATTCGTAATTTTTAATTATAATTACTTCTTTGTGCCCCTTGCGGTTTTGTAAAGGTTGCGGCTCTGCTGCCTTAGATCAAAAAGTCCTTTGTAATCCCTTTACTTTAGGACAACCTGAGTCCTTTTTACAAAAAAGACGTTTGTCTTTTTTTGAAAAAATTCATATACTTAGAAAAATAAATGAAAAGATGGAAACAGAACACAGTGCCCAAAACCATGAAATTGGATGTTCTCGCTTTTGGTACCCATCCTGATGATGTGGAGTTGTTTTGTGGCGGCACCATTGCCCGGCTGGTGGAACAGGGCTGTCGTGTGGGAATTGTCGATTTAACCAGGGGAGAGCTGGGAACGCGGGGCAATGTAACTTCACGCCAAAAGGAGGCGGAAATTGCGGCCAACATATTGGGCGTGCATGTCAGAGAGAATGCCGGCATTGCGGATGGCAATATTGAACTAAACCAGAAAAACCGCTTAAAAATCATTACTTTGATTCGCAAATTTCAACCGCTCCTGGTTCTGGCGCCCTTTGATCAGGACCGCCATCCTGATCATGAACACGCTTCCCGATTAATCAGCGAGTCCTGTTTTTATGCCGGATTGAGTAAAATTGAAAGTGCGCAGAAAGCACATCGACCTAAAGCGATTGTGTATTATTTCAGCCACTACCTCAAAGAGCCATCGTTCATAGTAGATATCAGCGATTTTTTTAAGACCAAACTATTGAGTTTAGAAGCCTATGAATCCCAGTTTTTCTCGCCGCACAAAAAGAACGATGGGGCGCAAACCTATATCAGCACACTCTCTTTCTGGCAATCGATTGAAATGCGTGCTAAATTTTATGGGCACCTGGTCGGTGTAGAATATGGCGAACCGTTCTTTATCCGTTCGCCTTTAAAAATTAATAACCTATTTGAAATTTTTGCGTAAATTGTGAGCGTTGCAAATAGTGGAAGTTGGAGTTTACGATGAAATTTAAATTCGATGAGCAAAAATTAGCGGAGATTGAACGCGTACTGGAAACCAAATTTGCCAAGCGTGGCAATCAGTATCGGGCGGTTTTGTTAAACACAGAAGAACACCGCAAACTCAGTATTGAAATTTATCCGGAAATTCAGATCGGGAAGCAAAAAGGAAATCTGATCTCCATTTACACCAACAACACTCATGCCCAGCTCCATTTTTGCGACGGATTTGTGGCCAGCGAATTTTTAGGCGAAGTGACGTTTTTTGCTGAATACAATGGCCGCCTTTCCGGAATTGTGGTAGAAAAACAGGCAGCCTGTTCTATTTTTACCAATATTGATCGCCAATTACTTTCCGGCGACTTTGAAAAGCTGGCCCCTGAGGTGATGCTTTCCGGGCTGGCGCTTTCTCTGGCTGAACCCTTGCTTGAAGAACATAAAAAAGACACGAAGGATGATTGATCTTTTCCAGCAATACAAATCTTACCTGTTGTTTGAACAAAATTTAACCGCTAATTCCATTGACGCCTACACTCGCGATATTCAGCGGTTTTTAAGCTATTTGAAGACCATTGGTATTGACTCACCTTTAAAGGTAAAGGCCGCTCATATTCAGCGATTAATTCAGTTATTGAGCGAAATGGGGCTTTCGGCCAATAGCGTGGCTCGAAATTTATCCGCCATCCGGGGCTTTTATCGATTTTTAATGGAAGAAAATCTTCTGGATGTGGATCCCACCGAAACCATTGATCGGCCCAAGTTGGCCCGACGTTTGCCAGCCGTCTTAAGTTACGAGGAAGTGCGAAAATTAATTGAATTGCCCGATGTGCAACACCATCTTGGTCTACGTGATCGAGCCATGCTGGAGACTGTTTACGCCTGCGGGCTGCGCGTTTCAGAACTTTTATCTTTAAAAATAAATGATATTTATTTCAAAGAAGAATTTGTGCGTATTCTGGGCAAAGGGCGTAAAGAACGATTGGTGCCCATTGCCCATAGCGCTTTAGCCTGGATCCAGCGCTATCTGGATCGGGCCAGGCCTGTGCTGGATCGCGGTTTACGTTCCGAAGGCATTCTGTTCCTGAATGCCCGGGGCCGGGCAATGAGCCGCATGGGATTCTGGAAAATACTCAAACAGTACGTCGAGCAGGCTGGCATCCGCAAAGATATCCATCCCCATACATTCAGGCATTCGTTTGCCACTCATCTTCTGGAACGGGGCGCCGATTTGAGAGCCGTGCAGGAGATGTTGGGTCATGCCGATATCAGCACCACGCAAGTTTACACGCATATCGATCGCACCTTTTTGATGCAGGAATATCAGACCTTTCATCCGCGTAGCGATGTCAATCTACAACGCAACCGTGAAAAAAGATGGAACTAATGGAACAGGAGCCCAATATGATTTTTGATACAGATGTTACGATCGTAGGCGCTGGACCGGCCGGCAGCACCACATCACTGTTTCTGGCCAAACAAGATATTCCCCATGTGTTGATCGATAAGGCCCAATTCCCCCGCGATAAAATTTGCGGCGATGGCCTGAGCGGTAAGGTTGTAAGTGTGCTGGAAGACTTGAATCCCCGTTGGTTGCAGGAGATGCAGGAAGACAAGGATCGCTTTCTGGACAGCTGGGGAGTGCGTTTTGTGGCCCCGAACGGACAATCCATTGACCTACCTTTCAGAACCAGCAAAGAGCAACCAACACGGGCGCCGGGCTTCATTAGTAAGCGTGTGCATTTTGATCATTTCCTGTTTTCCAAGATCGACTCCAACAGGGCCAGGGTTTTCTTGAAAACCGAACTTAAAGATGTGGAGCGAGAACAGGGCCATCTGATTTTACACCTTAAACACGATGGAAAAGACACAACCGCGCGTACCCGGCTCATTGTGGCGGCAGATGGCGAACGGTCTGTAGTGGCCCGCAAACTGGCCGGCTATCGCCTGCAACGTCCCTATTATTACGCCGGTTTACGCGCTTATTACGAAAACGTGACCGATTTGCATCCACAAAATTTTATTGAACTGCATTTTTTAGAAGAGTGTTTGCCTGGTTATTTCTGGATTTTCCCTTTGCCCAATAACCAGGCCAATGTGGGCGTAGGAATTTTGTCCAGCGATATTCAGAAGCGGAAGTTGAACATCCGAAAAATCATGCTCCAGGCCATTGAAAATAATCCGACCATCCGGCAGCGCTTTAAACATGCGCGTTTGATTGAACCCATTAAGGGCTGGGGATTACCCCTGGGATCGGTTAAACACAGTCTCTCCGGAGATAATTACCTGTTGACGGGAGACGCCGGATCGTTAATCGATCCCTTTACTGGCGAAGGCATTGGTAATGCCATGTTCAGTGCGCGGATTGCTGCTGGCCTGATTCCCGATTTTCTGGAACAGGGTGATTTTTCTGCAAAAACGTTGCAGCGCTACGATCAGGCCGTTTATCAGCGGATGTGGAGTGAACTGAATTTAAGCGCCACCCTACAAAAGTTGGTGCGTTTTCGCTGGCTGTTCAACTTTGTCATCAATCGCATTAATTCCAATGAACATTTGCAGGAAACGTTCTCTACCATGTTTAACGATCTCGACAACCGGGCTAAACTGCGCTCCCCGCTCTTTTATTTGCGGATGCTGTTAAATATTTAACAAAGAGTTGAAAGTCAGATGTTTTTAACACGATCTGCGCTTTGGCTGTTGTTGATTCTGATCAGTCGCTTGTTCGGGCAGGTGGTGATCAGCGAAGTAATGTTTGATGTGCCAGGCGCGGATTATCATGATGAATTTGTGGAGTTATTTAATTGCTCCGAAGAAGCGGTAGACCTAACGGGCTGGCAGATCAGCGACAGCAGCGGTACCGATGAAATTCTGAGCACAGGGCAGGGCCAGGTCCTTAACCCGGGCCAATTTGCCGTGATTCTGGACGGCAGTTATTTTGAGAATTCAACCACTTACGACTCCCTCATTCCTCCCCAGGCTCTTATTCTGCGGATTAGCGATGGCGCTTTTGGCAGCAATGGACTGTCCAACAGCAAAGCAGAAACGGTCAGCATTTTTAATGCCGACGGTCAGCTGGTAGATGCCTACCGTTACACACTGGATAATCAACCCGGTTATTCGGATGAGAAGATTTTTCTCTGCCAGAGCGATACAACGCAAAATTGGGCCAATAGCCGACGTTTGTGGGGCACACCCGGCTTTAAAAATTCAGTCGCTCCATATGATCTGGATCTGGGCTTTACGAGAGATGGGTTAACCGTGCAACCGCAATCTGCCATTCAAAAAGGACAGACTGTTCAGGTACATGTGAAATTTTACAATGCCGGGCTGCAGAATTTTGAGGGGCCGGTGACCTTCCTCTGTTTTCTGGATCTGAATCAAAATCGTAAATTTGAGGTGCTGGAACCTCAATTATTTAAACAGACCGTGGCGGTTAAATTAAATCCAAAAGAACAGGATAGCCTGCAGTTTGCTGTAGCGCTCCAGGTGAGCGGCAGTCTCTTGCTGGCTGTTCAGTTGTCCAGCGATCAGGATCAGAACAGCAGCAATAACCTTGTTCAACATATGCTGACCGTTAGAGAAGAACAATCTCCACTGGTCATTAATGAAATTAAATTTCTTACAGAAGAAAATGAGCCGGAATGGATCGAGCTGTTCAATCAATCGAGTGAACCGGTAACGCTTAACAACTGGGCGCTGAGCGATCTTAAAGACACAATGGTGGTGCAGGGCAAACCTGTGTTCCTCGCTGGCAGGTCCTATTTTGTGCTTACAAGCGATTCATCCTTTTTTGACTTTTACGATTTGCCGGACAGCCAGGTTTACATCAATGCGCATTTCCCCACTTTGAACAATGACCGGGACGTAGTCTTTTTGCTGGCGCCCTGGGGCGGCTGGGTAGAGCAGGTGCCTTACAGCAAAGATTGGTTGTTGGGCGAAGACTTCCGAAAGCCTTCACTGGAGCGCATCAATCCGCAACTGGATGCCAGACAGGCCCGTAACTGGGCGCCCTGCGTGGAAAGCGGAACGCCGGGCAAACAAAACTCGATTTTTGCCGAGGTAAAGCATCGACACGTTAAAATGAAAATTGAACCCAATCCTTTTTCTCCAGATGGCGATGGGCATGAAGATTTTGCCATCATTAGCTTGCAGGTACCGGCCCAGGCGGCGCGCGTACGTCTGTTCATCTTCGACATGCTGGGCAGGCAGGTTTGTACCCTTACTGAAAATCAGTATGTCGGTCAGGAGGCACAAATTGTTTGGGATGGACGGGATAATCATAAAAAGCGCGTTCGTCTGGGAATCTACATCGTATTTGCACAGGTTATTGACGACAGTAACGGCGTTCTGGAAGAAGTCAAAAACACGGTGGTTGTGGCTTACTAAAAAGGGCCCTTGCCGCCTAAAATAGTGTGTTTCAAATTTTTTGTAAAACATTACGTTGTGCCTGAGGGGCGCGGTCTCATTCCGCAAACGTAACTCGAGCTTCAGCTCAAGATCTCCACTGGCAAACACAAGCGTGAAAAAGTGTATGTGTGTAAGAGTTAAGAGTGTAATAGTAAATTGGTTGAATGGTTGAATAGTTAAATGGTGCTGAGTGTCATTCTGATTCCCGCTTCAGTTGGAGAAGAATCCCTTACACGGGCGTTGTTTCCCCCTCTCCCGATTTTCGGGAGAGGGCTTGTGAGAGGAATCCCTTACATGATTAAAGAGATTCCGGCTCTCGCTTGTGCTCGGCCGGAAAGATATTTCGCTATATGATTTCTCCACTCTGCACGTCGCTTTCGCTCCGCGCATCGGTCGAAATGACAATAAGCGAGGCCTGTGCCTCCTCTCATGGTCTCACCCTGTCACAATAGCCAGGAAGTGTTCTTTTTTGCCTCGACGCAACATGATAAATCGGCCAAACAAGGCATCGGACTTGCTTACCTGGTAATCAATATCATCAATGATGTTCCCATTCAGGCGGATGGCTCTGCTTTTAATCAAGTTGCGAGCCATCTGCTTGGAAGGAATAAAGCCGCTTTCCTTCAAAAAATCCAGAATACGCATGGAATGTGTTAATTGTATTTGGGCTGAAGGAATTTGGCGGGCCAGTTCTTCAAAATCGCCCTCATTTAATTCCGAGACCTCTCCGTAAAAAATGGCTCTGGAGATTCGTTGAATCCGTTGCAGGGCAGCGCTGCCATGCACAAATTCGGTTACAGCATCGGCCAGGGCTCTTTGCGCTTCTCGCTTTTCCGGGCGCTCTGCTACTTCCTGCGCCAGCGCCTCAATTTCCGCCAGTGGTTTAAACGTAAAGTATTTTAAAAAGGGAATCACATCGGCATCCTGCACGCGAATCCAGTACTGGTAAAAATCGTAGGGCAGCATTCTGCTAGCATCCAGCCAGACCACCTCGCCCTCGCTGGTTTTACCGATTTTATTACCTTCTGAATCAAGTATCAGTGGCATGGTCAGGCCAAAGGCCCGATCGTCCTTCAGTTCAGTATTGAGTTCTTTGGCTTTTTTATTGATTAAATCCATGCCTCCGGTAATATTGCCCCATTGATCGCTACCGCCGATTTGCAAAACGCAATCGTAGGTCTTTTTCAAATAATAGTAATCAAAGGCCTGGAAGAGCTGGTAAGAGAATTCAAGAAAAGAAATTCCCTGTTCGGAATTCATGCGTTCTTTTACAGAATCCTTTTTGGTCATTTCATTAACTTTAAAATATTTGCCAATCTGCCGCAAAAAGTCGATCAAACTCTGCTTGCTTAACCAATCGTAGTTGTTTAAAATCAAGATGCGTTCGGGATCCTTTTCAGCCTCCAGCAGTCTGGAAAGCTGAGTTTTGATCTTGTCGGAATTGGCTAAAATCTGTTCCTGTGTGAGTAGCTGTCGTTCTTCCCTTTTACCGCTGGGATCTCCGATTAAAGCGGTACCGCCGCCAATCAGAGCGATTACCCGATGGCCGGCCTGGTAAAAACGGCGTAGTGTAACAATGGGCAATAAATGCCCGATGTGTAAACTATCGGCTGTCGGATCGAAGCCGGCGTACACGGTAATGGTCTTTTGCAGGGCCATTGGCAACTCTGCCGGATGCGTTACCTGATAAATTAAACCACGCTCATTGAGTTCTTCATACAAAGTCATTTTTTCCATCCTCTTGCCATTAAAGATTTTGCCTTTTCAGAAAGGCCAGAAGTTACATCAATTTTGGCAGAATTTAAAATTTTTTTGTAAAGAACACTTGCCATTCCAGGGGCGCAACAGAGGCAGTACCACAGATTGAAAATTTCCTGTCCTAAAAAATGAGGAATCAATAACGACATTGGCCAGCATCTTGCTTTGGAGATCACGGCCGGAAGGCTCAGTTACCTGAGCCAATTTGAGAGACAAAGTCGGTAATGATTCAATACGAGCTCTACGTAAGTTTACACAGGTTACCCCTGTTTTAATAGGCGGGCGAATTTCATCCGTGAGGTTTAAAAATTTCCTGCCAGAACACTCTTGATTAACGTTTTCTCCATGGAAAGCAGTGTCTGTCGGTCGATCTGAAAGTCATTGTAGAGCAGTTTGTAAGCCCAGTAATTTTTGAGCACATGTTTCACGTAATTCCGCGTTTGATCGAATTCAATGTTTTCGATAAAACCATCGGTCTGGTCGGAGAAGATTAATTTTTGCCAGCGACGGACGCGGTGCGGCCCGGCATTATAGGCGGCTAACATTTTGGCCTTATCGCCATTGAACCTCTTTTTGAGTTGTTTTAAGTAAAGGGTGCCCAGGTGAATATTGAAATCGGGATCATATAATTGCTGAACAGACCTGAGACGATGTCCGGCCAAAAAGGCCATATCACGGGCTGTCGGATAAATAAGCTGCATGAGTCCATAAGCGTTGGCGTAGGATTTAGCCTGATAATCAAAGGCGCTTTCTTGTTTGATGAGTCCCAGAACGAGTTCTTTTTCCAGGCCATAGCGCTGGCAGTATTTTTCTACGATCTGATCGTAGTAATAAGGAAACCGTTCCCGAAGAATAAACATCTTTTCGCTGTAAGAGAGCCCGTGGTAAAATCTTTGATTGATCTGGTCGTACAGTTTGTAAGCGCGACCGTACTCCTTTAAGCGTTTGTAAGTTTCGGCCAGGGCGATCCATTCCTGCACTTCATTCCGGTCGATGCGCAACGTTGACAATTCGGCTACGGCATACGAGCGTCCCAGCAGATCATTCAACATAAAGACGCGTTCAAAGTGCTCAAGGTGTTTGTGAAAGCCTTTTCCATAATAATTTAAGGGATTTTTCACACGCCTTAATTCCTTGATCAACGCATTGGTCGAATCGGCCCACTCTTTTTCCAGTAGATAACTTTTGAGGGTGTAATAATCGTCCCACAGATTTTGAGCCAGGTCGCGACGAATTCTTCGGGCTGTCAGGGTGTCGTTTTTGAATTCGCGGCAAATGCTAACCCAATAAGCGGCCCGATTTTTTAACGGATCAGGGCCGGGTGCAAAGCGAATTTTGTTAAAGATTTTTTCCGCTTCTTGGTATTGCCCTTTCTTTAACAGAGCAAAACCATATCGGAAGCGGGCTTCCCTGGCCAGTTTCGATTTAGGCCAGCGCTTAAACAGTGTCTGGTACAATTCAAGGGCTTCGTCTAATTGGGCACGTCGTTCCTGCAGCAGCGCTACTTTCCAGACTACTTCCCTGGCCATGCGCCGTCTGGGATAGCGGCTGGCGTAATCCAGATAGGCTTTAATACTCTGATCAACACGTCCCATCGCCAGATAGGTGCGCGCCAGATCGAGACGGATTTTAGGCTCCAGGCTTTTATTGCGTATGGTACGTAGCAGTGATTGGAGACCAGAGAGTGCCGTGGAATAGCGTCCCTGAGCGTAGTAGTTCTTTAACAGTAAATAACGCGCTTCGTCTTTTTCCTTTTGGTCGGTCGTCTGTTGAATAAACCGTTCCAGTTTAATTCGGGCTTCTTCAAAACGGCGCTGTTTGCTGAAAACAGGATAAATTTTTAAGAAATGTTTTTGATACCATGGCCCTGCTTTGTTTTCTAATTCATCAATTAACTGATTCGTCACATCGCTGGAAGGGTATTTTCGGATGATCTGGTAATATTCCTTTAGGGCTGCCTGCTGCTGGCCGCTCAGCCACAAACAGTCGGCAGCTTTTTTCCTGAAGGCCACTTTTCTCTTTGCGTCAATTTTACGATCGATCGCCAGCCGAAAATAGGTGCGTGCCTTTTTGTATTGGCCTCTTTTTAAATAGTAGCGGGCCAAGGGAATAATCAGAGAATCGCTCAGCGGAGCTCGAGGGTAGTCTTTTAAAAACTGCAGCGCCATGTGTACGGATTCTGTGGTGTCCACGGGCCAAAGGCTTTTAATTAAAAAATAGGAACTGTAGTCCGGCAAAAATTTACTGTCTTGCAGCTCTCTGAACAGTTTGGCGGCCTTTGCGTATTGTCCGTTCTGTAAGGCGGCAAATGCAAATTTAAATTTCAGATCATCGGGCAGTCTGGGATCGATCCTGAGCAGGTAGTTCTGCAGGGAGTCATAATAGGCGTAAAAATTTTTTTGCTGATAAAGCTGGTCTAATTTTTCAATGATTACCTGGCGTTCCTGCAGATTATTCCAGTTGGAATTGAAAATACCCTGAAAATCAAGCAAGAGAATCAGTGTTACAACAGGGAGTAATTTTATTGGTTTCATTGAATTCGCATCCAGCTTATTTTTTGTTCCATTTTTATGATCGGCGTTTTAGGCGCCTATTTTAGAATAGTGGCCTTTCATGCGCACAATCGTGACATAAACCACGTTTATTTATGATAATTAAAATTTCAAGAAAATCAAATTTAATTTTACGGGAAAAATGGGCTTTGATTGTTGAAAATAAAAACGGACTCAGTGGCATATTACAATATTAAACAGGATTTTGGGCTCTGATAGACCGCACTTATGGTTTGCATTCATTTGGATCGATGTCCCGACTGCCTCGGGACAGAGCGGAGAGAATCTCGAGCTGAAGCTCGAGTTACGTTGCGTTTGCTAATTGTCTGTCAGTGTAAGGAATTTCTTAAATTAGACCTCCTCCCTGGTCCCCTTTCCCCGCAAAGCGGGGCAAGGGGGAAATTGATGCTGGCGCAGGCTTCAAGATAGCGCTCATTTAAACGACCATTCCTTCTCCCGCTTTAAAATGTCGTCAAGGTGAAATTTTTTCAACATCTCTGCGGTTTGCTGCGCATTCAGTCTGCTAAACGGGAGTTCCGGACGATTGGCCAGTTCAATGGCCAAAATGGAGATAACCGCAGCAGCCTGGGAAAGGTAATCCGCACGCACCTTGTCGAATGTGTCGCCGAAACTGTGATAGTATCTTCCCTGATCCGCATCCAGGTGTGCGGTAAGGGAAAAATTGGGAATGCCCTGCAGCATGAAGGGCATGTGATCGCTGTTGGTCCACGGCCGGTTGATGGCTCCTTTGGGTAAATGGAAAGCGCTGAGTTGTGTTGCTAATTCCCGTAAAAACGGCAAAAAGGCATCAAATCCCATGGCATTAAATCCGGTCGGTTTGCCGGTCATATCCATATTAATCATGGCCACAATGGCTTCATCCTTATGGCCTTCCATGTATTTTTTGGAGCCCCACAACCCCAGCTCCTCGCCGTTGAACCACACAAATTCCAGAGTAAAATAGTTATCAGGATGATGTTGTTTAATCAGCCGCGCCACATCGACAAGAATAGCGGATCCGATACCGTTGTCTATGCTGCCCTGGCCAAGATCCCAGCTGTCGAAGTGGGCGCCCAGAACGATCTTTTGCTTAACCTTGCCCGGCATGCTGACCACGACATTGGCTGTTTTCACCGGCTGACAATAGGACTGAGTGTCGATCCGTAGGCTAACCGTTTTTTTATTGGAGAGCAGCCGTTCCAGCCATTTGCCTTCTTCAAAGGTCAGACTAAAAGCGGGAATGGGCGACGGCTGTCCCTGAAAACTGGAAGTGCCGGCCAGACACAATCCACCGATTTTATTGTTGACAAACAAAACTGCTCTGGCGCCGTTGGCCGCTGCAAATCGAATCGTTTCCGATCTTAAAGGCCGTGGGCCCCGCTTTGCTTTTTCCGGAGTGATCAACACGATTTTGTCCTGCACATCGATGGAATCCAGGTAAGCTTTTTGCCCGGCATGCCCGTTGACCAGTTCCGCGGTAAAAGGAGGCGTTTTTTGTACATACCCAAGGGCTACGGCCCGTAATTTTCGGCTGGTAGGTTCCAGCAGGGTAACTTCATCGTTGCCCCGAACCCAGCCCGGCATAGTGAAAGATTCGCGTTGGGCCTCTAAGCCCAATTTTTTCAATTCTTCAATCAGAATATTCAAGGCCTTTTCGTTCTGAGGGCTTCCCACCAGTCGACCGCCGGCTTCATCGCAAATGCGTTGTAAAACAGCGTACGAAGCATTTTCTACAAAGGCAGAACCGCTTATCCTGATCCAGGTCTTTTTAGACCAATCCGCAGCCAGTACAAGGCTGCAGCTGAAGACAATCAGACCAATGGTTAAAAACCGCTTCATTTTATTCCTCCGTTCCATCTTCCACCCAAAGCGGGGTTTTTTCCCAATCCCGGGCTGTGTCCTGAATTCTTTTAAGAAGACTCCGTCCGCTTTCCTTATCGATTACATTGAAAATGGCATGCCGTAATACAATGACTTCCACTTCTTCGTTTAATTGCAGAAAGATCTCAAACATGGTAAAATCGTTTACCAAACCTTCCAGCACCTCGCCCTCCAACAGGGTAATGGCGATGGGCGTCTTTAACATCATCACCGGGTAGAGGTTTTTGTTTTTAATGTGGAAGCGTCTGGAAGGATTAAATATGGGCTGTAAATTTCTTTTGTAAACCTGTTCATCGATTTGCACCAGATGTTTTACTTTGCCGGCCACTTTACCGGAATAAAAAAACTTAACATGAACTTTGGGAACCATGATGATTTTGTCGTGGACGTCTTTCAGGCCCAGATCATATTTTTTGTTGATGGCAATGTTGGCCATCTTTTTTTTGTGTCCCGCTAAACGGAATTCCAAAAATTCTCCGTTCTCCAGAAATTCGGAGAACACATCCCGACGATAGTTCTGATTTAAATACTCTGAAAGTCCTCTTAAATACCCCATGACATCCCCTTTTTTTTGATTATGATTAAAACTAATAAAAAGAAAGGTACAAAGCCAGTGAAAAAAGCTTTGTCTAAAAATAATGGATGAGATGTCAAAAAAAATGGTCAGCTGGAGTGAAAGTAGAGAAAAAGCTCCTACCGAGGTGTTATTCTTCATCCCGATTCATCGGTATGAAGAATCCTTTACATTGGCAGACAATTCGTAAGCGCAACGTAACTCGAGCTTTAAATCATCAAGCGCAGGCATTAAGTCTGCGTCTATCGACTGATTGAATTCCCCCTTGTCCCGATTTTCGGGGAGAGGGAGGCAGGGGGTGAGGGCAAATAACAATTTCTCCGCTCACGCAGTCGGGGCATCGGTCAAAATGACAATCAGGGCGGCTTCAGGTTGGTAATTCGGTTATTTCGAGGGGTAGGTAGATGTAAAATGTGCTGCCTTTGCCAATTTTACTGTCCAATGCCAGGCGGCCATTGTGCACGTTAACAATGTGTTTAACAATGGAGAGACCAAGACCGGTACCCCCTAATTTTCGGCTCCGCGCTTTATCGACCCGGTAGAAGCGTTCAAAGATGCGTTCATGGTACTCTCTGGGAATTCCGATGCCCTGATCGGTTACCTTGATTTCCACTTCCTGCCCTGTAATCCGTGCTTCAATGGTAACATTTGTATTTTCCGGACTGTATTTAATGGCATTGGTAATCAGGTTGACGATGGCCTGCTCCATAAGCGAGGGATTCATCCTGAGTTTAAGCTGTTCTGGACAGTGTAATTGCAGGTCGATGGATTTTTTTTCTGCCTGATCCCGACACACATGAATGGCGTTTTGCAGAACGTTTTGTAAATATTCTTCACTGAACTGAAATTCGCTGCGCTCTTCTTTTTGTTCCAGGGAAGCCAGCACCATAAGGTCTTCAATGATAGAGTTTAATCGCTTTGTTTGATTGTGGATGATGTTCAGAAAACGTTCAGCCGTTTCTTGATCCTGCAATGCGCCATCCAATAACGTTTCCACAAAGCCCTGAATGGAGGTCAATGGCGTCCGGATTTCGTGGCTGACATTGGCCACAAAATCTTTTCGAATTTCTTCCAGTCGTTTAATCTTTGTGATGTCCGAAAGTACGACCATGGCGCCGATGGTTTGTCCCTGGTCGTCTTTAAGGGATGAACCGTGGACCTGCACGTAACGCAGGGGCTCGTCGCGAAAGACGATTTCATCTTCAATCAATTCTTCGGAATGCAGCGCCTGTTCAATGACTTTGAGTAACTGGCTGTTGCGCAGCACTTCATGTGCGTCGCGCTGATCGAGGTTTTCCTTGATGTTCAAAATTTTTGTGGCAGCCCGGTTGTAAGCAATGATCTTTCCCCGAGTATCAATGGCCAGAATGCCTTCATTCATGCTCTGGAAAATGGCCTGCTGCTGATTTTTTTGTGTGTTGATTTTGTACAGTTGCGCTTCCTGCTTTTCGATCAGGTTGTTAAAGGCCGTGGAAATACGGTGTAGCTCAATAGCCGAATAATCGGGTAAGCGCACATGCAAGGCCCCATTGGCCACCTGTTCCATGGTTTCGGCCATTTCCTGCAGGGGGTGACTGAATCGCCTGGCAATAAAAAAGAAAATCAAAAGAATCAGAAAAAATCCGGCGAGCAGGATCAGAACGATCTGGTATTGCAAAACGGAAAAAACAGCATAGGTTTGCTGGTAGGGCATGGAGGTACGCACCACAGCCACAACCTGATGATTGGAGTAAATGGGCAGTGCCAGATACAGGAGTTCTTTTTGGACCGAATAGCTGTAGCGGATGCTCCGGCCAACATGTCCCGACAGGGCTTCCTTGATTTCCGGTCGGTCGGCGTGGTTGTCGAGTAAATCCGGGTTTTTTCGAGTGTCGGCGATGACCTTACCGTCCGGTAAAATCACAGTCACATAGGAGTTCAGATCAAAAAAGAGCTGGTTCAAAGTCTGGTTTATTGAGCCGAAATCGTTGCTCGTTAAAGTCGGTTCAATCAAGCGTGAAACGATTTTAGCCTTGACTTGCAGTTCATCAAAATAAACGTCCTTGATCAATTGTTTTGATTGATTCACCGTGTAATAGACAATAACCGCAATAAACACAATGCTGATGAAAGAAAAGGAGATAAAAATTTGCCAGAGCTGGCGTTTGTGCGTCATAGCCTCTCCTTAAAGCGGTAACCAACGCCGCGTACGGTTTCGATGTAACGCCCGGCCTGGCCCAGCTTTTTGCGCAAACCTACGACCTGCACATCAACCGAACGTTCGGTTACCGGGTAATCCTCTCCGCGCAGCGCATCGACGATCTGGTAGCGCGTAAAAACCCAGCCCGGGCGTTGGGCTAAAAAATAGAGCAGACTGAACTCCGTGTAGGTTAATTGAATGGGCTGATCTTTTACCAGAACTTCCCGGCGCCCGGGATGAATGACCAGGTCGTGAATGCGGATGACCTCCATCTTATCCGATTCTTTACGCATTTTTCTGCGTAAAACCGCTTTGACCCGCGCCAACAATATTTTGGTTGAAAAGGGTTTGGGGATGTAGTCGTCGGCGCCCAGCTCCAGACCGGTGACAATGTCGGCTTCTTCACCCTTGGCCGTTAACATGATGATGGGAATGTGGGCCGTATCCGAGGTGTGTTTTAATACTTTGCAAACATCCAGACCATCCACGCCGGGCAGCATCAGATCCAATAAAATCAAATCCGGAGTTTCGGATTTGATTCGATTCAATATTTCTTCGCCGCTGCGAAAACGGGTTACTTCGTATCCTTCTTTACTAAGTACATAATCCACCAGATCCAGAATATCTTCCTCATCATCTACAATAAAAATGTTTGCCTTGGCCACGATCAACCTCTTGGTTTATTAACACAAGGCCAATTTTTAAAATACATGTTTTCTCTTTATTAGTTATTTGTTAGTATTTGGTTAGGAATCTGAAAGAGCCTGAGACGGCTGTTGCGTTGCATTGTTCTTGCGTACGAGTAATTTTTCCAGGATTTGGTTAAACAATTTAGCGATGGATTGTTTGGCGCCTTGTTCCCTTTCCAGTACAATGAAATCGGGTAGTTTATATTTAAAACGAGCGATTTGTGTGATGCGCTCTTTTAACCGTTCGTCGTCCGGCAAAATGAGAAAGAGTGGGGTTTCGTATCGTTGCTGATATTGCAATAACCGTTGTTCAAAATCTTCATCAAGGTCTTCGGCGATCATCAAACAAAAAGGTAAATAGGGAATAATTTTGTCCATTTCTTCCTGGTAGTTCAATTCTTTGTGGCCCAATAAGTACATGAGAATGCGTTTCTGCGGGGTGATCTCTTCTACGATATAATGGATATAAAACGGAAATGTGGACTCTTTAATGTTGGCCTGAGGCCATAAATTCAGGATATCTTGCCACTCCTCTAACAGTATGGCGGTTTCTAAAATGAACTGCTTCAAATCTCCTCCAACAATAATTTAAATGCCTGAAGGCTTTCAAAATCGTCAAATCGATGCGCCAATTTTTCCTGGGGACGGGTCTCCTCTTGTAGCGTCGCTGCGCTCTGTTCTTCTGTTTTTGCGGATTTTATCATCTTTTTAAAAAAGCGTTTCAGGCCTGAAGTCGATGCCTCGGCCTCTTTTTGGGCTTTTAGCGTGTGGTATTCATCTTCGGCAATGATGTACTGTTTTTCCAGCCATAGTTTTAATTTTTTTAGCAGGAAATTAAAATCGCCTTCGTACAGGTCACGAATTTCTTGAAGGGTCTTTCCTTTGTACATTTTGTACAACCAGGCGCGTTCGGAAGGGCCAAAGTCTTCAAAATTGAGATCGGGATGCGTAAACAGCTTCACATCTATGCCCGGGAAAAAAGACAGAAGTTGCCGACGTTCAGCCTGATATTGTCTGCACTCTTCGAAAATTTGTTCGTTGGTTAACATGATGGAGCGTTTACTGATGAATGATTCTACTTTAAAGTTAACCTGTCCGTGTTGCCATGAAGTTAAGACCAGAACAGAGGTCAAAGGATCGAGCTGGCGGTAAGCTGCGTGTACAATTTGGCCATTGTTAATTTCGATGCGTCCGTTCCGTTCTCCCCAGTTAAAATTGATTATGCCGGTGTTGTCTTCTCTGGTGAGCGCCTGCAATAATTCGACGCCGTCCAGATAATCTAACATGCCCAGGAACGTGTAATCTTCCTCTTTTTCAGCAGGGGCTAACAACGTGGGGAAAGCCAGAAAAAAATACTCCATTTCCTGGCGCGTTACAGGCCAGCGTAAAATTTCTTTGACTTTCAACTGCCTGAGCAAGCGTTTTTCTTCTAAGGTTAATCTGGAAGTGGAGCAAATAATAGGAATATCCACTTCCTGTTCATTCAAAAATACCAGTTCTTCCTGCAAAAAAGGAAATTCCTTGCCGATTAAATAGATCAGTCGCCAGTCTTCAAAGGCTTGTTGGTTTAAAAAGGCCTTGCTATTTTCAAACCAGCGGAATGAAATGGGAAGCCCGGGAATGTGGGTGATCAGCTGATCAAACCAATTTTTTTCTCCGGTTATCACGGCGATGTGAGTCATACGTTTTCCCCTTCTTCTTCCTTGTCCTCTTTTTTGACTTCAATCGCTTCTACTGGAGAAATGGCCGTAAGGACATTGATCATCGCTTCAGGATCGTTGGCTTCAAAGGCGCACCAGTTAACAATCCAGTTGAGGAAGAACTTCTTTTTCACACCTTCCAAAGAGGTCTCGTTGTTCAGATAGGTGACCGCACAGGTGGCCGGAACAGGATGCTGAACAAGCGATTGATTGATCAAATAACTGAAATAGCCAACGTGGTTCAGATTATGGGCATTGATTAGAAAAATGAAGCCATTAATTTGTTCGGAAAGAACCGTCAGCAATTTTAATAATTGTGGGCTGACCACCATTCCAATCATTATTATTTCAAAACCCTGACCGATGGAAAACTGAATGAGATGCATGTTGTACTCAAAAACAACAAGATCAGGACTTCCGGCAATGGTAGCCAGGTAGTGTTTAAGTAATTTTTCATCATCACTAATGACAACCACTTTGCCGGGTTTGTTGGGCTCTAATGAGAGTACCTGTTTGAGCGCCTGAAATTTTTCTTCGCTGAAAGTAAATTTTTTTAAGGCGTTCTGACCTTCATAAATGTGTTCAAATTCGGGAATCTCTTTTTCAATGAGTGTTTCAATGGGTTCATTGACCCGAAGTAATCCTGTTTTTTTTAACTGGCTTAGAATAAGCATGGTCTGGTGATTGGGATAAAAAGGATTTTCCAGAATTTCTACATATTCCCGAGGTTGCGAAAGGTATTCGATAAAACCTTTGTCCAGATCGATGTTGTACAGTGGTAAATCTCCGATGTTCACCAGCTGCAGTACACTCATTTCCGATTTGAATTGGTTCTGAATGTGGAACAGTTTTAATTTCAATTCGCTTATCTGAATGATGAGGGCTAACAGGGTGTTGGGAATGGTGGCTTTCAAATTGCGCGTGTCGAACGGTTTAAATTGAAAGCTACCCTTTGTCCATAAGGAGAGATGAAGCAAAGCATCCAGTCCCTGATGCGTAAGAACCTGGGCGTGAATGATCTGGCCGTTTCTAAAATAGATTTCGCCATGGTTGCGCTGCATGCTGATTTCCAGAATGCCATCGTTCTGGCGTTTGGCAATGGCCCACAATAAGGTCATAAAATCCACATGTTGCAACTGGCCGTACATTAAGATTTCGGGATGTTCGGGATTTTGCTCAATCTGCTGGTACCACCACAACACATTGTCGAACACTTCGACCACGTCAATTGTTTTGTCAAACACGCGAAAAGCGCCCAGTTCGTAAAACACGATGCGTTTGCTGGCATCGGGCGGCACATTGAAGACTATGGCGCTTTTATTGGTATTAAGCGATTTGAATAGGCGGACGACCGATTCTCTTTGTTCAAAGGTCAGAGTATGATAATCTAAAAGATAGAGCCGTTTCTGATCGTCTTCCACGTTTTCTAACAGGGGATCCAGAACGGCGCTGTGGATGGCGGGTATGTCGTGTTCTTTGAACGATTGCGTAAAAAATTCGCTTTGGTGTAAATTGCGGTCAAGAATCACGACGGTTGTGCTGTTGGCCATAATTTTTGCTTTCATTAAACAAACTAATTCAATTTATTGGTCTCAGGGATTGATGTCAAGCTTAAATTCATGATTTTTTAGATAGTTACCCAATATATGATAAACCACCACTCCATAAGCAACGCTTACATTAAGCGATTGCTTGATGCCCAGCATGGGAATTTCAATGGCCAGGTCGGCCTGCTCGATGATGGACTGGCTTACGCCTTCTACCTCATTGCCCAGAACCAGGCAGAGCGGAAAGGAGTAGTTGGCCTCAAAATAGTTCTGGCTTTGGTCGGTATGTTCCAGCACTACAATAGACAGGCCCTGTTGCTTGAGCGTTTGCACTAATTGCGCGGCGTTTTTGTGGTAAGACCAGGGCACGCTTTCCGTGGCTCCCAGGGCGGTCTTGTCGATTTCGATGCGCGGCGGTTGGGCTGTGAAGCCGCTCAGGTAAAGATGCTCAATCCTGGCTCCGTCGCTGGTTCTGAAAATGGAGCCCACATTGTGCATGCTCCTGATGTCTTCCACCAGTACAGAGATGGGAACGCGGGGCAGTGCTTTTAACTGTTCCAGTGTGGGTTGTCGACTGAATATTTCGTCAAAGCTTAATTTCCGAAAGGCCTGTTTGCTCATCGATCTTAGGATCTCTTTTTTAATTGGACTACGGTTTCGATGTGATAGGTTTGGGGGAACATGTCCACCGGTTGTACATGCTCAATCTCGTACACATCGCTAAGTATTTTTAAATCGCGTGACAGGGTGGTTGGATTACAGGACACGTAAACAATGATTTCAGGAGCCAGTGTTTTGATCAGACGCACTACTTTTTCGTGCATGCCGCTGCGCGGTGGATCGGTCACGATGACGTCTGGCCGGGGATGAATTCGGGGAAGGGTCATTAGCAGATCGCCTTCGACAAATTCCACATTGCTTATCTGGTGTTCCCGGGCGTTTTTTCGCGCGTCCTTTACGGCGCTGCTCACGCTTTCGAAGCCCACCACTTTTTGCGCCTGTTGCGCCAGAAACAGACTGATGGTTCCGGCCCCTGCGTACAAATCCCAGACCAGATGGTGCTTTTGCAATTGAGCGAATTCAAGGACTTTTTGGTACAATACTTCGGCCTGCACGGTGTTGGTCTGGAAAAAGGAATTGGCCGAAATGTTGAACAGAAAGGGGCCGATCCTGTCCGTGATGAAAGGACGTCCGTACAGAACATATTCTTTTTCGCCCTGCGCAATCTGGGCCAGGCGCGTGTTGATCGTATTGATAACGCTGACGATTTCCTTAAATTCGCTGGCCAGAGCTTCGGCCAGCGGTTGCAAAAGTTCCGGCTCATCCAGAGCGGTGACGATATTGACCATCATTTCATGGTTAAAGGCGCTCTCTCTGATCACCAAAAAACGCAAATATCCGCTGTGGCTCTTGATGCCGTAAGGCTGCAATTCATGTTCCCGGGCAAAGTCCGAGATGAATTTCAAAATTTGATTGGCCCGATCAGATTGTAATAAACAGCGCTCGATCTGTAAAATTTTGTCAAAGGTACCGGGTACATGGAGACCGAGAGCAAAATCTTTTTTGATATTGGGCTGATTCAGTTCTTCGGGCAGCAGCCAGCGTCGATCGGAAAAGGAGAATTCCATTTTATTGCGGTAGCCAAAAAAGGAAGGCGAGGGAATGACCGGCGCCACAGTGACATCATCAAATCCGCCCATTCTTTCCAGGGTTTCCTGGACAATTTGCCGCTTAAAAAACAACTGCTGCTGGTAATCCATGTTCTGCCAGGTACAACCGCCGCACCAGTCAAAATAGGGGCAGGGCGCATCAATCCGAAATTCTGAAGGCTGGATCAATTCGCTTACATAGGCTTCGGCAAAATCCTTTTTGCGTTTTACGATTTTAGCCTTAACCAGATCGCCGGGCAAGGCTCTTTTGACAAAAATGACATATTGATCCACCCGGGCAACGCCATTCCCGCCAAAGGCCAAACGCTCAATTTTTAAAGGGTAGATTTCACCACGTTTTACCGGATAGGTTTTATTGCTCATTGCATCTCTCTGATAACTCGTTTTACAGCCAGGCCCAGGGACTCATTCCCAAAAAGAGCCAGTTCGTTCTTAGCCGCCTCATTCAAAATATGAGCCAATTTACGAATTTTTCGAAATGTTTCATAGGTGATTTTTTTGTTGCTCAGGGGAAAAATGGATTTATTGGTCAGCAAGGGATCAATATCTGCCGGGATGAGACCCATGTCCACAGCACGTTCAAAATCTTTGGTGCCCGGAATGGGTGAAAAAGAAGCCAGGCGCACCTGAAGACCTAAATTATTTACAAAAATAATGCTGGCCACAATTTCCTCCAGCGTTTGACCCGGCAACCCCATGATAACGTAGGCCTCCAGATCTTTAGCCCGATAACCGGCCGATTTTAAATGTTCAACCGCTTCGATCATGGCCTGATTGCTTACCTTGGAGTACATGTCCTTCCAGCGTTCCTGATTGGATGTTTCAAAACTTAAGCGGATGGTTTTGAACTGTGTGGCAAACATCAGCTCGGCCAATTGCCGATCCACGTATTTGACGAACAAGCCATTGGGTGTGTGTAGACGCAATGGCAGATGCTTTTCCAGCAGTTTTTGCAGGATGATCTCGATGTGTTTCTGTTTAGCAATGAATAGGGCGTCGTCGTAAAAGGCAAAATCCCGTATGCGAAAGCGCTTGTATTGTTCGCTTATCTCTTCGACCACGCATTCCGGATGGCGCTGTGTAAAGCGCATGGCAATACGTTTCTGAGCGCAAAACGAGCAGTCGTAAGGACAGCCTCGTGAAGTCATAACGATCAGGTAATCGGGATGGGTGATTAAGTCAAATGCCGGATAGGGGTAGTCATCCAGGGTTTCAGGAATCCGAAATGAGCTTCGGGGAAGCGAAAACAGATCGGCTAATAAGTTTAGTGTTTTAATCTCGCCCGGTCCGGTAATGATAAAATCGGGATTGATCACCCTTTGGGCGTGGTCTGGTAAAAGCGAGGCATAGATGCCGCCCAAAATAACGGGTTTGTCGGGCAGGTACTGACGCACCAGCTCAACGGCCCGTTTTACGCCGGGATACCAGTAAGTCATAATGGAGGTAATCAGTACGGCATCGACCATGTCATGCTGTTTCAGACGTTCAATGAACAGTTCCTCCGAAATGCCATAGCGGGCGTAGCGCCGGGGAATGTGTTTTAAGATGTCCGGTTTTTCGATGATGGTGCGGGGCAGGGGGCCGACCCCATACTTTTTAACTTTAGGAGGTTGCTCGGCAGCATACTTGTCCAGACAATCGATGAAAGCAATTTCGAATCCCTGACTGCGCAGAAAGGAGGCCAGATAGAGTAGCCCCAGTGGCTTGCTCCACAAATCGTAGGCCGTGAAATCGTAAATCCAGGGATTAATTAACAGCAATCGGAGCGACATGTAAATACGGGACCAGTTTAACGTTGCGTTGGGCCCTGTCAGGCTACCTGTTCTTTAACTGATTCGGTCTTTTTAGGGCGCCGTCCTTTTTTACGTTGTGCTTTTAATTTTTCCTGCTCGGTCAACCGATCTTCATGTGTCTGGTAATTCTGCGGTTCCAGCTTGTAGCGGTTAACCAGATCAACCCAGGCATCCAGTTCCTGTTTGACGAAACGGATGGTACCCTTTTCAGAATCGAAGTAGGAAGGAATTTCGTCATTAAAGGCCTTACGCGTCAGGTCAAATGGGCGATTAAATCCCAGATAACGGGCTGCGGTGGCCGCATTCCATTTAATATCTTCATTCTCTTCGTAACCAGGCAGACTGTAACTCCATTCGCTGCGCAATTGTTCGGCCAGCCATTCCGGATTCTCTTTGTACACGCGATCTAATTTTTGCTTGAATCCTTTGCCTCGTTTGTAATTAATCTGCGCCAGGCCAAAGGGCGCGTACAATGAACCGGGAAATTCTTTCTCGATCTGTTTGTAAATCTCTTCCGCCCGGTCCAGATGGCCAAGACGCATGTAGGCCTGGGCCAATTGATGAAGCGCCACATCGCTTTTTTCTGCCTGAGTGTAAATTTCCAGATGTTTGACCGCTTCCTCAAACTTACCCAGCTTCATTAAGGCTTTGGCAATATTTTTGTTGGCAACGGGATCTTCCGGTCTGAAAGCCAGCGCATTCCTTAAATCGTCCACTGCATTGGAGTAAAGATCGCCGTTCATCTTATTCAAGCCGCGGTTTAAATGCACATAAAATTTTATTTCATCGCTCAGGGGTTCATATTCAAAATCATTGTAGTAAAAATCCAGACTGCGCGTCGATATGATTCGCGAGCGTCCTCTGGAACGTTTGTTGTTGTTGAATTCTTTTAAAATCTTGGAAAAAAAGATACTCAATTTACGTTTAACTTCCGGTTCATTGACCAGAATGATATTCGAACTATTGCCGGCCATCTGAATCGTCTCGGCATTCTCTTCCAATGCATTGGCCTCCAGCTGTTCACTGATCTTTTCTTTAGCCCGATGAAAAACATTGTTCAAAAATTCGTTGACCATGTTTACAGGGGAACTTAAACGCATATCAATATGGCTACGATCGTAACCCGCCTCACAGCAGTACGAGTAATTAAAGGTTACCTTATTCTCATTGTAAGACCATTTTTTAAGGTAAGTGGATAATAAATGCAGATTAAAAAAATTCATACCTTCTCCTTTACAGCTATTTTATCCCATTCCACAACCAGGCTTTCCCATTAAAATATTATTAAAGTTCTCGTAAAAATACGAGCCATTCTTTTAAAAAGATTTATCCTTTTTTAAGAAAACGCGTTGCAGGAGTATTGCAAATATAATAAATCCAGTGAATTCAGATCACGAGCCTGAATTTATTAATTATCTTTCTAATTGTCAACAAAACTCAGGATTTACAAAATTAATTAACGTAAGATGATTCCCATTGTTCCTTCTTATTATCGATTTCTTTTTTCAAAATGTTATTAAAATGGTCAGAAATCATCCCTAATTTATAATTTTTTTTTAACAGATTCCACTTAAATTTTACATGCGTCCTGTGAACAAAGGCAGCAGAGCCGCAACCAAAAAACTTCTTTAAAAAATAACAGGCCGGTTCCCTGGAACCCTTTTACTCTTACACTCCTGTACTCTTAACTTTACTCTTCCAACTGCGGAAGTCATTTCACCAATTAGCCCTCACCCCCTCGATCCCTCTCTCCCAAAATAAAAATCTGAGAGAGGGGGAAGGCTTGTGTGGGAATTTTTATCACTTATGTTGGAAATACCATTCACGAACAATGGGAATTCGCTATGTCAGCTCGATGCTCATTCAACCATTCAACAAATCAACAATTCAACAGATTTACTTCCTCACATAGCACAAAAATTTTCGCACGCTATTGCATTACATCTTCTGAAGGAAGCATTCCAACCTTCCGCTGAAGTAGACCGAAACAGGCTTTTGCTCTTTCGGAAAGTAGACCGTTCCATATTTCCTTTTAAAAGCTGTAGCGCCTTTATTGACAAAAATCTGTTGAGTTTTGGGCCAGATATCCAGTGAGAATCAGTTTCCAGTGTAAGGGATTTCCACGATTCCAGGGCGGGACAAGGAAATGACGTTCAGCATGAGTCCTTACCTTATGTCCCCTCTCCTGTACAGCGAAACGTTCTTTATTTTTGTCAACTAAAGTGGAAGGGATTCCTTCCACGATGAATTAGGGGCGGATTAAGGACCTTACTCCCTGACCCAGTCTCACAAAGCGAGTCGAGTGGAAACGGTTTGGTCAGGAAAGCAGAAAAGCAAATAATTGTAAAAATATACATTAATTAAACAAGAATAAGGTTAAAATTGCGCTGGTGAAAAAATTTACTTGCATTTTTTGTAAAAATTATTATTTTCCAGCTAATTTTAACGAAACAAAGAAAGGGACTGCAATGCAGCTTACGGCAAATTGTCCTGTTTGCGATGCCAGCATCGCTTTAGAAGAAAACGTTGAACTTCACGAACTGATTTTCTGCCCGGATTGCGGGAGTGAGTTGGAGGTGGTTGATCTGAATCCTCCTGCGCTGGAAGAGGCGCCTCAGGAAGAGGAAGATTGGGGAGAGTAGCCCATGGTTAAAATTCTGGACACAACGTTACGCGAAGGGGAACAGACACCAGGCGTCTATTTTGACGGCCATATTAAGCTGGCCATAGCTGACCTGCTGGATGAAATCGGAATTGACATCATCGAGGCCGGGCACCCGATGGTTACCCCGGAAATTCACGAGGCCGTCTATCAAATTGCCAACCACGGCTACCGGGCCACCATTGCGGCCCATGCCCGTTCTCTGCGTGCTGATGTGGATCTGGCTCTGGAGTGTGGCGTACAATTTATCGGTATTTTTTACAGCGTTACCAGTGAGCGGCTGGATCAGGTGTTTCGCAAAGATTTAAGCAGTGCCATCGAACAGATTGCCAGCGTGATTCAGTACGCCAAAAAACAAAATCCCTCCCTGCTGATTCGCTACACCCCGGAGGATACGGTACGTTCTCCATTTCAGAATGTGGTTCAGGCTGCCGCGGCCGCGGTGGAGGCCGGAGCCGACATCATCAGTGTAGCTGACACGACCGGTTTTATGGTTCCGGGAACAGAACACAATATGTACGATTTTGTGTTGCGGCTCAAAGAGGCGCTGGCTCAAAAGGGCCACGAACCGATGATCGCCATTCATTGCCACAATGATCGCGGACTGGCGCTGGCCAACGCCCTGGATGGTTTTCGGGCGGGCGCCGAAATCATCGATGTCAGCGTGCTGGGGCTGGGCGAACGGGCCGGTATTGTCGATCTGGCTCAATTGCTACTGGCTTTAAAAGATATTTTTGGGGTAGAAAATGACTGGAAGCTGGAAAAACTGTTGCCGCTCTACCAATTGGTCAGTCAGTATTCCGGGCTGCCCATACCGGTTAACTTCCCCATTGTTGGTCAAAATGCCTTTACCCATTGCGCCGGAGTGCACACCCATGCCGCTGTTCAGAATCCGGTACATTATCAAAGCCTGGATCCATCGCTGGTGGGACGCAGCATGTCCGTAGCTCTGGATCACATGTCCGGGATTTCCTCCGTGCAATGGGCATTGGATCAATTAGGTATTGAGTACACCTCCGATCTCCTCAAGCGTATTTTAAGCCACATAAAACAGATTGGCCAGAAGGGCCGCACCATAGGTTCAGATGAGTTGAAACATCTGGTCGAATGGTGCAAAAAACATCCGCTTAAAAAATAGTTACCTTAAGCGACATTTTCTAAAATCGATTCAATTTTTAAGGGAGTAAAACATGCGTGTCGGATTTTTACATTCTGTCATCCGCAAAGATGAAAAATTATTGCTGGAGGAATTTCGCAAACGCCTCAATGTAGAACTTCGGATGTTTGATGACCGCCAACTGGTCTTTACGCTGGGAGCCGATCAATTTGCAGTCGATGTGATCATCGAGAGGGCTATTAACCATTCTCGTGCTTTACATGCTCTGATGCTTTTCGAGAGCGCCGGCGTTCCCTGTGTCAATACTTCTCAGGTGGCTCTGATCTGCGGCGACAAGTTGCTGACCTCGCGGGCCCTGGCTGCGCACAAAGTTCCCCAGCCTGCGGTAAAAGTGGCCTTTACCGAGCAATCGGCCATTCAAGCCATTGAAGAAATGGGTTACCCGGTGGTCATTAAACCGGCGGTCGGTTCGTGGGGACGCTTGATTTCTAAAATAAACGATCGCGATGCCGCCGAGGCCATTTTGGAACACAAAACCATTCTGGGCAGCTATCACCACTCTATCTTTTACATCCAGAAATACGTGGAAAAAAACGGGCGCGACATTCGCTCCTTTGTGGTAGGAGATGAATGTATTGCCGCCATTTACCGCAGTTCCGAGCACTGGATTACCAACACGGCACGCGGAGGTAAGGCCAGCAATTGTCCGGTCACAGAGGAAATCGCCCAAATTTCGTTGCAGGCGGCCAGAGCGGTCGGCGGAGGCGTGGTAGCCATCGACCTGTTTGAAACCAGCGAGGGATTATTGGTAAACGAGGTCAATTACACCATGGAATTTAAAAACAGCATCGATACAACGGGTGTGAACATTCCGGCTAAAATTGTGGATTATGTTTTGAAAATCGCACAGGAGGAGGCATGAGCGCAATTACGGTTTCCATTGTGGGCGCATCGGGCTATGCCGGTGGCGAGTTGTTGCGATTATTGTTGTTCCATCCTGATGTGCGCATTCAGCAGGTGACTTCAGAAAGACATTTTGGAAAATTTGTGTACAAAGTGCACCCCAATTTACGGGGCCAAACGACCTTGAAGTTTTGTAGTTTGGAAGAATTAGCGCCCTGTGACGTGTTATTCCTCTGTCTGCCACACGGTCAGGCCCAAAAAAACATCGATCACTTTTTGCACATTGCGCCGCGCATCATCGACCTGAGCGCCGATTTTCGCCTGGACAGTGCGCAAGCCTATGCCCGCTGGTACGGTCAACCGCATCAGAGACCGGACCTGCTCGAGCAGTTTGTGTATGGAATTCCAGAACTGTATCGCCAGGAAATGCAGAACGCACGGTTCATCTCCAGTGCCGGCTGTAATGCCACAGCTACGATTCTGGCCCTCTACCCGCTTTACAAAGAGGGCCTGGCCGAAGTGCAGCAGACCGTTGTTGAAGTAAAAGTCGGTTCCAGCGAAGGAGGAAATCGGCCCAACGAAGCTTCACACCATCCCATCCGTCATGGCTGTGTGCGCTCTTTTAAACCCACGGCCCATCGCCATGTGGCGGAAATTGAACAGGAGTTGAGCTTTAACGGTCCTATTACCGTCCATTTTTCGGCTACAGCCATTGAAATGGTGCGCGGCGTGCTGGCTACTGCCCATGTTTTTTTGAATCAACAGCTCAGCGAAAAGGACGTCTGGAAAATCTATCGTTCTTATTATGCCTCGGAACCCTTTGTGCGAATTGTCAAAGATCGCGATGGTCTTTACCGTTATCCGGAACCTAAGCTGGTGGTTGCTACGAACTTTTGTGATGTGGGCTTTGAGCTGGATGGTTCCAGCAATCGCCTGGTGGTTATTAGCGCGATCGATAATTTGATGAAAGGTGCAGCCGGGCAGGCTGTACAGGCTTTTAACATCATGCATGGCCTGCCGGAAAAGCGGGCGCTGGAATTTCCGGGGTTACATCCTGTGTAAGTTGGGCATTGATTGAATGGTTTAAAAAGTTTAAGGCATTTTTCGTTTGTTGCCCGATTAAAGGGAAGTAAGAGAAAAATCTTTTCAAAATCAAGAACGTAATTCACGTTTTTGGAAAGTGAATGGATGGAGAGAACATGTGTCGCATTTTGTACATGGAAACAAAGAGCGCCATTGATCCGCAACCGATTTTAAGATCATTTGCCCACATGGCACAGAATAGCGTGGAGTATCAGGGGCATGGTTGGGGATGCGCCTGGCAAACGCCTCTGGGCTGGGATGTTTACTGGAGTATTCGTCCGGTGTGGGAAGATAATTTTCAGGCCATTCCTGCCACGCAGCGCCTGTTGGTCCATGCCCGCAGCGCCTTTCGCAATCAGGGCATAGCCATCGAAAACAACATGCCATTTTTGCGGCAGGACACGGTATTTGTCTTTAACGGTGAATTGCACGGCGTGCGCCTCAGGGAAGAGGGACGCATTGGGGCGGAAAAGCTATTCCGTTTTATTTTGCGCTTGCAAAAGTCCGATTTGCTAACCGCTGTACGCCAAGCGCTGCCCATTATTTTTAAACGCTCCCGTTACGTCAGCGCCCTTAATTTCATTATGGCCAATGCAGAACAAACGGTGCTGGTTTCTTTCTTTAATGAGCGGGAAGCCTATTTTACCATGCACCAGTTTCGTTCAGCGGATCGATTGTTAGTCAGTTCTGAACCCTTGTTCAATGCAAGCGAATGGAAGCCCATTGTAAACGGTACCATTGAGGAGATTCATTTATGATGATCATTAAAATTGGCGGAGGAGAGGCCATTAATCTACCAGGTATTGCGCAGGATTTAGCTGATATTACTGAACCCCGAATTATCGTACACGGCGCCAATGCCTTGCGTGACGTCCTGGCCCAGAAATTAGGCCTGCAACGCAATGTGATTACATCCATCTCCGGCTATTCCAGCGTCTATTCGGATGCCGATGCTCTGGATGTGATGATGATGGCTTATGCCGGTTTACGGAACAAGCGGCTGGTGGAACTGCTGCAGCGTCAGGGCCTGAATGCCATTGGCCTGTCCGGACTCGACGGGCAGTTGATCCGTGGGCGACGCAATCGGGGTATTCGAGTAAAAGAAAATGGTAAAATCAAACTCTTGCGTGATTTTTCGGGAAAACCGCAAGTCGTCAATCGACCCCTGCTGGAGATGTTGCTGACTCAGGGCTATCTTCCGGTTATTACGGTGCCCATTGTCGATGAAAATGGTTTTGCCATCAATAGCGAGAATGACGATATCGTGGCCCTGCTGCAAACGGAATTACAGGCCAGAACTATCGTACAACTGATCGAAGCCCCTGGATTACTGGAAGATGCCTCTGATCCGGATTCGGTTATTTCGCGTTTGACCATAGGAGAACTGCGGATTCGCGAGCAGCAGAGTAGCGGACGTATGAAACGTAAATTACATGCCCTGGTCAAAATGTTGGAAAGCGGAAATCCGCGTGTCATCATTGCCGATGGACGTCTGGAACATCCTGTTAAAAATGCTTTAAAGGAGAAAGGAACGGTGATTCAATGAGAACCTTTCAGGAAATAGAAGATCAGTTTGCCTTGCCTCTGTTTAACAAAAGGGGATTAACGCTGGTGCGAGGAGAGAATGCGCTGGTCTGGGATGGGCAGGGGCGGCGCTACATTGATTGTGCGGCCGGGCATGGCGTGGTCAATGTGGGGCATGCCAATCCACAGGTTGCTCAGGCCTTGGCCGAACAGGCTAAAACTTTAATGACCTGCACCGGCAGTTTTTACAACGATAAACGCGCGCTGCTTTTAAAAAAGCTAATTGAAATTACGCCTGCCAGTCTGGAAAGAGCATTTCTGTGCAATTCCGGCGCCGAAGCCGTGGAAGCGGCCCTTAAATTGGCCCGATTGACTACAGGGAAAAGCGATTTTGTTTGTGCGCGTCGCGCTTTCCATGGCCGTACCATGGGCGCTCTGAGCGCTACATTTAATCCCCAGTACAAAAAAGATTTTGAACCGCTGATTCCCGGTTTCACCTTTGTGCCTTTTAACGACTATCCCGCACTGGAAAAGGCCATCGGCAATCGAACGGCTGCCGTGCTCTTAGAAGTGGTTCAGGGCGAAGGCGGGGTTCATCCGGGAGATACAGATTATTTCAGGAAAGTACAAAAATACTGCAAGGAACGTAATGTTCTGTTGATCATTGATGAGGTGCAGACCGGTTTTGGGCGAACAGGGCGCATGTTTGCCAGCGAATATGTTGACCTTCAACCAGACATGCTGTGTGTAGCCAAGGGCATTGCCGGGGGCGTACCCATGGGCGCTACATTGTGTTCGGCGAAAATAGCGGCTGCCCCCGGAAAACACGGCAGTACGTTTGGCGGCAACCCCCTGGCTTGCGCTGCTGCCCTGGCCACCATCGAATTCATCGAAGAACACAATCTACCACAGCAGGCCTTGGAAAAGGGGCAGTATTTCAAAAAACACTTTAAGAGCCAGGAGCTGCCCGTGGTGAAAGAAGTCCGGCAGCTGGGCTTGATGATTGGCATTGAGCTGAGGAAGAAGGCGCAGTCCTACATTAAAGCCTTACAGGAACAGGGCGTTATTGTGATTCCGGCCGGCCCCCAGGTTGTGCGTTTATTACCGCCTTTGACCATTGAGTACGAATTATGGGATGAGGTCATTGAAAAATTAAATAGGGTGCTCGGGCAGGAGACCTTTGAATAGGCTGAATTGGCGTTACCTGAAGGATGCGCGGAGTGCCTGAGTGTCTTCTTTGCTGTCGAGAATCTGCGCCTGAAATTGAGAGTTGCTTTTCTTTGGGCAGTAAAAATCAAGTTAATCCTAGTTCAGATTCTGAACCGGGATTTACTTGATTACATGATTACCAGGATTAAACTTCTTTGATGTCGGGATTTTGCGCCTGAAATTGAGAGTTACTTTCCTTTGGGCAATAAAAATCAAGATAATCCTTAAATCCAGACAATCAAGGTTCAAACTCCGGTCAGTGGCGGGTTCATTCATCGCCTGATCAAGAACTAAGGTTCTACACCGGACAAAATGCTGATTGAGCATTCTGTTTGTCTACTGGTCTCCAGTGAAAATGAAGGTCTGCGTATCAGGAAGGTGGAAGGGATCGGCATCTTTCCAGGTTGGAAATTTTTGTCGAAATTGCTCTAATTGATTTTTCGATAGTGTTCGGGTTGCTACCTTATCATCATCTTTCAGGTCTTCAATGATTTGCCCCACTGGATCAACCATCAGTGAGTCGCCGCAGTATTTGATCCCCAGGCCATCCACTCCAATTCGATTAACTCCAACCACATAGGCCTGGTTTTCTGCTGCCCTGGCCTGTAAAAGCGTGCGCCAGGCTGTTCGACGGCGTTCCGGCCAGTTGGCAATGTAAATAGCCAGGTCGTATGCCAGGTTTACGTTACGGCACCAGACCGGGAAACGCAAATCGTAACAGATAAAGGGCCTGATCTTCCAGCCTTTCATTTCCACCGTTAACAATTGGTTTCCCGCACTGTAAATTTCGTGTTCGCCGGCCATCCTAAAGAGATGTCTTTTGTCGTAATAATGAAATTTCCCAGATGGTGTGATCCAGATTAAGCGATTAAAAAAGCGCTGGCCATCCTGAACAATCAAACTTCCAACAAGGTGAATATTCCTTTTAGCAGACATTTTGCGCATCCACTCGATTGTGGGCCCATCCATGCCTTCTGCCCAGTGCCGGGCTTCCATGGTGAATCCCGTTGTAAACATTTCCGGTAAAAGGACCAGATCCGTAGGCTGCTCCATTTGAAGGATTTTTTCTTCAAACGACTGACGATTTTTTTCAGGAGCCTGCCAGTGTAAGGAAGACTGAATTACGGTTACCGTGAAATCTGACATAAGCGTTCTCCGGCTTCTATGAGTGTTTGATCCTGTTTGGCAAAGCAAAAGCGAATAAGGTGTTGCTCAGGGGGCTCGTTGTAAAAGGGAGAAAGAGGAATGGCTGCCACCCGGTGTGTGGTTGTCAGCCATTGGGCAAAAGCCACATCCGAATCCTGTGAAATTCTGGAGTAATCTGCCAGTTGAAAATAGGTGCCGCGACAGGGTAATAATTCAAACTCCGATGCTAATAGTGATTTTTTAAAAAGATTGCGCTTCTTCTGATAAAATTTAGGCAAATTGAGGTACAGCTCTTTTTTGCTCAAAATATCGGCATAAGCCCATTGCACGGGCGTGTTAACGGCAAAGGTAATGAATTGATGGATCTTCCTGAATTCGTAACTTAACAACTCGGGCGCGGCGCAGTAACCGACCTTCCAGCCGGTGGTGTGGTAGGTTTTACCAAAGGAGCTGATAACGAAAGTCCGCTTCTGAAGCGCTGGATGCATGGCCAGACTGATATGTTTTTGATTGTCAAACACAATATGTTCGTAAACCTCGTCGCTGACAATAAAGATGGAAGTGCCATCCAGCAATTCAGCTAACCGGGCCACATCCTCTTTGGTCAGAACGGAGCCGGTGGGATTGTGCGGTGAATTAATAATGATCAATCTGGTCTTTTTGGAAATGGTTTTTCTTACAACAGACCAGGGAATCCTGAAATCCGGCGCCTGAAGCCGAATAAAACGGGGCACACCCCCGCTGTATTTTACCACAGGCGGATACGCGTCGTAAAATGGTTCAAAAATAATCACTTCATCACCAGGTTGCACAACGGCGGTAATGGCTGCGTACAGAGCCTCAGTGGCCCCGGCTGTGATGGTAATCTCTGTTTCAGGATCGTAAAGGGCGCCATATAGCTGGTTAATCTTTTTAGAAAGAGCCTGGCGCAAAGGCAAAATGCCGGGCATGGGCGCGTATTGATTTTTGCCTTTTTTAATATAGTGGTAAACCAGATCGATCAACAGCGAATTGCAATTGAAGTCCGGAAAACCTTGCGACAGATTGATAGCTCCGCTTTCTTCCGCCAGCTTACTCATAACGGCGAAGATGGAAACTTCTAATTCCGGTAATTTGGAGCGAATGGGAATGCCTTCCATATAATTAGAGGTCCTCGTGTTTAGCGTTGTTGTTCTGTAATTTGTGTTGCTGATGGATTCGGGCCTGGCTAATCAGCCAGCCAAGGGCAAAAAAGAAAATCCAGAAACCGGAAATACCACGTAAATTATTGCCCGCCCACCGTGTACGAATCATCATGCCCATGTTGAAAAGGGCGTAAAGGCCAACAAAGGCCACAAAAAAAGGTAACCAGAAAGGCGTATTGGTTCGTAACACCTGTAGCGGTGTTAAGGTGGGTTGGATTCGGTGCAGTTGTTTGAGCAATCGACTGCTCAATAGCCAGATGAGAACCATGCCCACGGTCAGGAACAGTTCGATGGAATAGGGAATGTTTTCCCTGCCCAGGAAAATAGCCAGATGTACCACCAGAGCTGCGGTCATTAACAGTAAAGAAGCGATCCATAAAAATTTAGCGTTGATTTGCATTGGTTACCGATTTTTTTGTTTTTAAATTAACCAAAACAGGTCAATAAGACAAACCCGATTGTCCAACCAAAAGACTGAAAAATTCTGAAAAGTTGACCTGCTTCAATTGGAATACTTCCTTCAAAAGTTCAATCCCTCCTGGCGGGATGCAAAAATTTGTGTGCAGTATGAGGAAGTAAAAAGGTTGAGTTGTTGAATTGTTTAATTGTAGAATGGCCCGTCCTAGAAAACGGGATTTTCGCTTGGCTCCAACTTCGGCCGGAC
>NZ_JBSMDE010000037.1:0-20238 GCF_056497305.1 Caldithrix sp.
TCAAAATTCTGGGCCACTCCTGGCGAAATTGCTCCAGCAGCGCTTCCATCCGTTCCGGATGCTGGCTGATGCGTAAACCGAGCTGGGCGTTTCTAACAATTAGATCATTGGAATAGCGGGACCTATCCCAACCCCGGGCTGCTAAAAACCGGGCAAAGTGCTTTAGCCGTTTTATCCGTGCAGGCAACCCCGAAAGCGTCCACCAGTCCAAACGCGAAAAAAAGACCTGAATTTGCAGAGTATGTTGGACATTGACCGATGAAGTAAAAATTCGAGTTTCGAAAGTATCTCCATTATACGTCCAGCAGGACTTGTCCCCGTAGCGTTTATAAGGCGCCGTTTTCCCGTTGATTAGAACGGCTCGAGGAGGAAAGGAAAGCGGCAGGCGAATTTCATAACTTCGGCTTTCCGGCATGCCAGGGAAGGCCCCTTTTACGGGACCAATTTCCACCTTCAATCCCGACTCAATAGCATAACTGCGCACGGGAGTTAAAGAAAAAACTCCTTTTTGATAGTCCTGAGTTATGCCATCATCTTCATAAATATCAATTTGATCTGTGCCGCCCGGAAAAATGGTAAGGATCAGGCGATTGCTATTTAGGGTATCCCTTTCCTCTGGAAATGGTTGCTCTGGAATAATGGCCCCGGCTTTTACGTAAAATGGAATTTCATCCAGCATAAACGGACGCTTTAAAATCTGATTTCCCTTAAAAACCGATCCCGTTAGCCATTCAATCCATCCCTCACCTGGCGGCAACCACACCAACTGATAAGTAAAGAGGCTGTCCTTACCAATGGGATGGGTTATGGGATGAACCAGAAGACGGTTCCCGAAAAAATATTCATTTCCAAAGCGGTAGGCTTCTGGCTGACGGGGATATTCATAATACAATGGATGGCAAATGACCACGCCATTTTTATAAGCATTAAATGCGGCGGTGTAAATGTAAGGGAAGAGCCTGGCTCGCAATTGAACAGCCTTTTGCATGGCTCTAAAATACGGCAGGGGATAGGCCCAGAAACTCCGTTCAATGTTCTCACTTTTGGTGGCATGGGTACGGAACACAGGGCTCAACACCCCAAACTGTACCCAGCGTGTGTATAGCTCGGGTGGACTATCGCCACGTGTGTGCCCTCCTATGTCGTGGCTCCAGTATCCATATATCACATTGGCGGCAGTAGCCGTAAAATAGGGTTGAAAATCCAGGGACTGCCAGGAGATACTGGCATCTCCGGAAAACCCGACTGGAAAACGGTGGGATCCCAATCCGGCGTAACGACTTAAAATGAGGCCCCGCTTGTTTTGCTTTTCTGCATGAGAAAAGAAAACATAATTGAGCCAGTACTGCGTATTAACACCCGGCACAGGACCAGGATTCCAGTTTTGCCAGTCCAGCCACCAGAAATCCACACCCTGCTGTTGCATAGGGTCAAGAATATTGGTGAAGAATTTTTTCATAAACGATTGATCAAACAATTTAAACGGAATGGGCTGCCGCGAAGCCGGATTTAGTCCCAGCGCCCGCGCCAATTGAGCATAACGAGCTTCATGGGGCAGAATTCCGGCATCCAGGTGCAGATTTAATCCAACCCGAATGTGGTGGGCATGCATCCATGATAAAAATTCCTCTGGTTCCGGAAAATAATTTCGGTTCCAGGTAAAACCTGTCCAGCCCATTTTCTTTCCACCTGGTACGTGCTTTCGTTTGCCATTTTCAAAAAATTCAGGCAAACTGGTGATATGCCAATCCATATCCACCATTAAAACATTTAGCGGAAGGCGGTAATCACGGTAATCCTTGACTAACTGACGCAGTTCCTGATCCGTATATTCCCAGTATCGTGACCACCAGACGCCAAAGACAAAGCGAGGCGGTAGTGGCGGTCGTCCGGCAACCTGAATAAAGTTATGCAAAGCAGCCTTAAACTGATTGCCGTATCCTAAAAAATACCAATCCTGTTCCTCGTCCTGTGCGCGAGGTAGCAAACAGCGCCACTCCGAATCGTCCAATAAGGCAGTATGGGAGTCGTCAATGACTACCCAACCATCGCGGGAAATTAATCCATCCGTCAGTTGCAGAGGTTTGGCCGTGTCGCGGTGAAAACGCCCATTGTGATCGTCCAGGGAATAAGCCGTTCCTTTCAAATTTCCGCTATTGGGTATTCCCGGATGCCAGGTAAAAGTGGTATCTTTATCGTGATAGGCTATGCTTAAGTTTCTGGTTGTAAACCGCCCGCTATTACGCAGGTATTTCAGTGTCAAAAATTGCGTTTCTAAAATGAGAAATTCCCCTTCTTTTTGAACATGGAAAGGTGGTACGGGCAAGCGACGGTTGATGAATACAATGGAGGGCTGGTCAATAAAACGAGCATCTCGTGACCATTCCAGTCGAATCAGTCGAGGGGTGAGCACGGTAAAACGAGCCCTGCCTGCCAGGACGATGCTTTTTTGATTTGCCTTGTAATTGTCAGATTGCCCAAAAGCATTCATCAACATAAAACCACTAAGCACCATCACTTTCACCCATTTTCTGAATATTGAAGCGCTCATTGGGCAGTCTCCTCCCCATTTTCAAAGATGACTTGCTGAATTAATCGTCCCTGGCGGTTCCAGAGACGGGCCATGCCCTGGCAACGCTTATTCCGCCAATGCGACTCTGCCTTTAATTGTCCTGTTTCCCAGAACTGACGCCACACGGAAAGGCCTTCCGGTCGATGCTCCCATTCCCAGACTTTATTTTCATGGCGATCCCAATAGGTTTCCACTCCAACCTTTTGCCCCAGACGATAATTCACCTCCCACTGCTTTTGGCCATCTGCATAAAACCACTGTTCCTTGCCATCCAGCAAAAATCTTCCGTCATCGGCAACTCCACCCTGCCAGATAGCTTTCAGAGTACCATCGGGATAGTACACACGATAAGTCTTACGCCAGATCATTCGGGTGGCTTTCGATTGCATTCTGGTTCCTGGTGAAATGCGATCGTCCGATTGGCGCTTTTGCCCAAAGAACTAAAAAATTCCTGCAAAAGTCACCCAAACGGCCTTTAACTGCATTGTTAAATTTTTCGGTTCTCTTCCGAAAAACCAGAGATTCGCGTTCTTCTGCTCTCATGTCCGGTACTATTCGTTTTAAAATTACCATATTATTCGCCTGCCCTTAAAATTTAGATAGTGACGTGTCTTTTTCTATTCCACAATCACATCATCAATGGCAAAGCGGCTGATCTCCACTTTTTCATCACTCCCTGGGAAATCCTCCCGATACAGGCCGGCTGTTCTGGGCTCACCCAATTCTGCCAGCCATTTTCGCACATCCCCCCGCCAGGGACCGGTGCGAAATACCAGACGCTGTACAGAATTGACCTTTTCTCCAAAAGGCACATCCTTACGCAACCATTGGCCATCCAGAGACAGGTCGTAGGAGTTAGAAGAGCATTTAATCATCAATTTTACTGAATGCCAGCGTTGCCTTTGAACAGGCAATGGGCTGACTTTTACCTTAAGATGATCCAGGTTCATCCAATCTTTTTCGATGCGCAGTCGAATAGGCCGATTTCCTTGGGCATCATGAACCTCTACAAACAGGGCACTCCCCTGACGCAAGGCATGGATGCGAAACCGAAAGGCAATGGTGGGGTGTTGAGATTCCGGAAAGATGCGCTCTGCCTTTGCATAATCGTAAGGAGCTTCGTCCAGTAATTCAAGGTAGTGGTTTCCATTGCCTTCTTTGGCAATTCTAATAGGCGCCCAGCGCGGAACATAAAGATTCCAGCAGGTGAGTTTATCAATATTGGACACTTTCTCAAAATCCTGATGAACCGGTTCCTTTACCGCATCCAGAACTGGTACATGAATGCGACTCACCCAGATGTCCTCTTTGTTCATGCTGTAGGTAATCCACATTTCTTTTCCGGGTGGGTTTCCATTACCTTCTACAATACCGCGCACGTATTGGGGACCCGGATTTTTATGCAGCCCCTGATAACGCATGGGGGGAACTTCGCCCTGCACCACCAGCATGTTGTCAAAATGACGCCCATCTTCGCTGGTCAGAATAATCAACGGGAATCGATTTCTTCGCGTTGCAGAATGATTGTACACCAGAGCAAATCGGCCATCCTCGGTGCGTTGCCCCCATATTTTAGCGCCACAAGTCCAGAGCGTGGTAGACTTCATAATGGGCGTCCAGGTTTTGCCATTGTCTGGAGACGTTGCCATATAACCATTTTTCCAGATGCCAACCACTTCATGGCCTTGCAAATGATAAAAACAAAATGCTTTCCCGGCGCCAGCAGAGGTCGTAACCCCCACTTTTTCAGCCAGCGGATTGTGTCCTAGAATCTGCGATGGGTCGATGGGGAAAAAGCCGTCCTTTCCCCGGTCTTCTTCCCACCATTGCAAAATCATTAACTTATCAGCCAATAGAGAATCGCAGGCTTCCACAAAGCCTTTATCGAGACTGGTTTTGTAAAACGGGAAATGGGTGTTGCTTTCGTTCCAGCCGGCATGACGATTGTATCGGATGAAATAGACCGGACCGAAACTGCCATCGGGGTAAATTTCCCGCACCACACGTCCCAATCCCTGGCCTTTGTTTGGCGAGAAACGCGGGGTAGGACAAAAGCTGTAAAAACCGGAAGCCAGCAATCTACCATTGGGAGCTACATAAAATCCCATCCGTTGATGCATCACCGATTTGGTACCTGCCGGAATGGTGTAGCCCTGGTAATGGATTTCTGGGAGGGCATATTCCGGGAACAAAATAACAGGGCTGGACCAATCACGTCCATCTTCACTTGTTACCAGCATAATGCGCGTGGGAGGGGTGTGTTCTTGCACCTCTCCGCTTAAAAATTGGAGATAAAATTTCCCTTTCCAGAAGGTCAGGTAAGGTTGGTGATTGTAAGTAAACCCGACTCTGCCGCCCTCTTCTGGATATCGGCGATTTGCCCGAAAGACCTGATAACTGTGCACGCCCACGGCGTGCGGAAGTTTGCCGTCAAAAACGTATTGGTCCGGCTGGCGGGTTCCCACGTACTGCACCGGTTCCTCTATCGATTGTTTGGGAGGTTTTGCCTTTTGGCAAGTAAAGAAAAATAGGGCCAATATTACCACAGTTACCAATTCCAATCCTTTCTTAAAGGAAATCAATTTTCTAATCATAGAAATTCACCCTCCTATAAGACATTACTTGAGACTTCTGCAAAATTAAACGTGCACTGTCATTCTGAGGAACAAAGCGAAGAAGAATCCAATGTTTTGTTTTAACTTCTTAGATTCATCGTTTCGCTCAGAACGACAATTAATGTAATTTTGCAGAAGCCTTACACTTATTCGATACCCGCCTCACTCATCATTTCCTAAGTGTTATTCAATGGACTACATATTTTTTTCTCATCTAACCTGATGGGTGCATTTTAGAAAAGATTTTAAGCTTCAAGCCGTTACCCATCAGGAAGTTCTAAAGTGGCTACAATGCCTTAAAAATAGCGTAAACTTCAGGAATTAATTCATAACCAATGCCAGGTTCATCCGATAAGCGCACCCAACCCTTTTCCGGTTTCATGCCCTCTCCAAACTTTCCGAAAGGGAGAAAAACTTCCGGGTAAGCTTCGTTGCCATACAATCCCAGTCCAGCAGCAATATGTAAACCGAATTGATGCCCACCATGTGGAATGCACCGTTGCACTGACCAGCCATACTTTTTTAACATATTTAAAATCCGCAAATATTCAACCAGCCCATAACTTAACACTGGATCAAATTGCAAAAAGTCACGATGCGGACGCAGCCCGCCGTAACGAATCAAGTTTTGTGCATCGATTTTTGAAAATAAATTTTCGCCAGTAGCGATCGGGATACTACTGACCTCTGCAATCGCCGCCAAAGAAAAATAGTCCAGGGGATCCACAGGTTCCTCAAACCATTTCAAACGGAAAGCTTCCAATTTTTGCAAATATTCCAGTGCGGTAATCAAATCAAATCGTCCGTTGGCGTCAACCATCAGGTTTTTACCATGTCCAACTATTTCCAAAGCGCTTTCAATTCGTAAAAGGTCTTCTTTAAGTGACGCGCCGCCAATCTTTAGCTTACAGGCCGTAAAACCCATATCCAGATAGCGTTTGAATTCGTCTTGAAGCGACTCTAAATTTTTGCCAGGAGAGTAATAACCGCCAGCAGCGTAAACATAAACGGTTGGATTTGCCCTACCATTACCATAGCGTTCAGCCAGAATTTGGTATAATGGTTTTTTTTCAATTTTGGCCACGATATCCCATAAGGCCATATCTAAAGTGCCCACCGCCACGCTACGTTCGCCATGCCCTCCGGGTTTTTCGTTGCGCATCATTACTTCCCAGCAACGAAAGGGATCAAAATTGGAGCCATCTTCGTTCAGCAATTCCTTTTCAGACGCTTCTAACAATCTGGGAATAAAGCGTTCATTTAACAAACCGCCCTGTGCGTATCTTCCATTGGAATTAAAGCCATAACCGATGACAGGTTTGGCATTCTGAACGACATCCGTTTCGATGGCCACCACCGATGTGGTCATTGCCGAAAAATCAATAACCGCATTTCGAATCGACGATTTTAAAGGAACGGTTTTTTGTACAATGTTTTTTATTTTCATAATAAATTCCTGTAAACAGCTTTGGGTTGTGTAAAAAAATCCAGTGCAAAACGTCCAGCTTCCGGCCAACCTATTCCTGAATCCTTGCGTCCCAGAACAGGAAGTTCTGGAAGGCGATAACCGGTTGAGAAATTAACGTGACATAGGCCAACATCGGCCTTAGCCACAAAATTTTCTGCTAAGTCGTGATCTTTGGTGTAAATCGATGCTGAAAGCCCAAATGGAGAATCATTGACTAACTCCAACGCATGATCAAAATCATCAATGGGAAACGCTAAAAGGATTGGACCAAAAATTTCTTCTTTCACTATTTCCATTTGTTGCGTTAAATCGGCCAACAGCGTTGGCTCGAAGAAATGTCCTTTTGTAAGACCCGACGGTTGTTTTCCTCCACAAAGCAAACGGGCGCCCTGTTCCATAGCGCGCTTGACAATTGACTTCATATTAAAAAACTGTCTTTCAGAAATTAATGGGCCCATGGTGGTTTTGGGATTTTGACCATCTCCTATTACAATCCTTTGCATGCGTTCTTTGAGTAAATTTAAGAATTGCTCATAAACCGGTCTGGCTATGATCAGGCGCGTAGTGCCAGTGCACCATTGCCCACAACAGGCTAAACCCGCCTGAATCGAATCTCTGGCAGCCTGCTGTAGATCGGCGTCTTCCCAGATAATCGCTGCATTTGATCCACCCAACTCAGCCTGAAATCGAATCCCTTTTTCCCCAACTTCTTTTAGCAGGGCTTTGCCTGTGGGAGTCCCACCGGTCAATGAAATGGCTTTAATTTCAGGATGCTTTATCAAATTGGAACCCACCGCGCTCCCCTCGCCAATCAATAAATTGGCTGTTCCTTCAGGGAATCTCACAGCATGGATTTGTTCAAACAAAAATCCAGCAGAAAAAGGCGTCAACTCCGAAGGCTTTACGATTACCGTATTCCCACACATCAAAGCAGGAACAAGCTTGCGAATAATTGTTGCTATCGGAAAGTTCCAGGGTGTGAGCAATACACTTACGCCTACTGGATCATAGCGAATGGCGGATACCCCTTTCCCTTCTTCAGTCAACTTATTACGAATGTATTTAAGTTGAAATTTTCCTTCAGAATAGGCCGAAGCGATTTCCGATTCAGACTCACTAAGCGTTTTCCCATTTTCAAGCGTAATCATTCTCTTTAAATCCGAACGTTTTTGCCAGATGCGTTCCAAAAATTTGCTTAATAATTCGGCTCTTTTTCCCACGGCCATGTTTGCCCATTTATGGAATGCTTGAGTGGCGCTGGATACAGCTTGAGTAATCTGTGAAGAATGCGCAAATTGAGCCTTACCAATCACCTGTTTAATATTAGCAGGATTCCGGTACTCCACCATTTGTTCGTTTTGCTGTGGAACCCACTGTCCATGAATATAACTACGCGCTACAAGCTGTTTCATTAACGGATTGCCTTTTTTGCTTATTAATAAAACCTTAATTGTTTACCATGCTCTGCTTAGCCTGGCGTAAATGATTTTCCCATAACCGTTTCACAGATCCCTCAATAAAACGATATAAGGACGTAATTCCGGATAGGATTTCACCGCTTTGCTTAAGATTTCATTCGCATTTTTCCAGCTTTCCGGGAAATGTTGCAATATAGATTTTGCCCGTTCGGGATGCTGTTCCAGGGCTAATCCCGTTTGCGCAATACCTGCAATTGGTTGCTTTGGAAAATGGTAGCGGTTCCACTCCCGATAAGTAGCCAGAAATTTCGCTACTTTCATCAGCCGATGCATTTTACCTTTCATTCCGGAAAAAACAAATCGATCGTTACGCACAAAACGTATCTGCAAAACATGTCTTTGATTGGTGGGCAGTTCTGGCGTATGTAATTGAACACCAAAAAATTCCCCGCTGTAAGTCCATCTTCCAGTGGAATCATAACGACTATAATCAAGAGTATCCTTATCCAGAATGACCAGAGAAGCAGGCCAGGTGAGAGGGAATTGCAATAGGTAAGAACGTTGGTTTACCATCCCGGGAAAATGTCCTTTAACGGGATCAATCACAATCTTATAGGTTTCATCATTCATCTTGTGGAAAGAGACCGGCGTTCTGGCCCACTGGCCTTCCCAATAGTTATTCGTATTACCCTCATCCTCATAAACTTCCGTATGGCCAGAATCCCCGGGAAAAAAGACCAAAACAAGGGGATCGGGTTGTGCAACCTGTGCAGAGAGCAAGGGTTTCTGCATGGGCACAATAGCGCCCGCGCGTACATACACCGGTACTTCATCCAGCATGAATGTTCTATTAACAATCTGGTTTCCATTCAAAATGGTCCCGGTTGACCATTCGAACCATTGACCAGGCGGCAACCAAACCATTTCCGGTACTGCCAGACTATCTTTTGCAATGGGATGCGTAACCGGACGCACAATGATATCATCACCCCATAAATATTCATTCGGGAACTGATAAGCGATTTTAGTATTAGGAAACTCATAATATAAGGGATGTAAAAAAGCAACTCCGGTTTCGAAGGTTTTTCGAGCCTGCGTGTACATGTAGGGAATCAATGAATGGCGCCACAACATCGCCTGACGCATGGCTTTGTAAAACGGTAAAGGATAAGCCCATATACGCCGTTCTATGTTTTTTCGTTTAGTAGCGTGTGTACGAAAAATAGGACTAAAGGCGCCCCACTGAATCCATCGCGTATAAAGCTCTGGCGGACTATCGCCCAGGGTGTGGCCGCCAATATCGTGGCTCCAATAACCAAAGCACACATTGGCTGCTGTGGCCGTAAAGTAAGGCTGGTAGTCCAGCGAACCCCAGGAAATCACGACGTCTCCAGAAAAACCAATCTGGTATCGATGATTCCCCAATCCTCCGTAACGATGAAGAATCAGAGGACGAGCTTGTCCCTGACGTTCCATATCTGAAAAGAAGACATAATTTAAATAAAACGTAGGATTAACGCCGGGAATGCGAGTAGTGCTCCATTGCTGCCAGTCTAACCACCAGAAATCTACGCCTATTTTTTCCAGCGGATGTAAAACCAGACGCATGTAATTTTCCGCATATTTTTTATTTACAATATCAAACGGAATGTATTTTCGGGTGGCAGGATCAATCCCCATGGCTCTGGCCATTGCCGTATAAGCCGCTTCATGAGGTTGAATACCTGAAGCGGGATGTAGATTCAAACAGACTTTAAGTTTTTGACGTTCTGTCCAATCTAAAAAATCCTCAGGATCGGGGAAATAATTCTTGTCCCATGTGTAACCGGTCCAGCCAAACCGTTGCCCGGCCTGATCGCGCTTTAAATGTCCTTCTTTATCAAACCAACCTGGTTGGAACCTTAAATGCCAATCAATGTCAACAACTAAAACATCAAGCGGAATATTATGGGAATGATAGCTATTCACAAGCTCCCGCAATTCTTTATCGGTGTATTCCCAATAGCGCGACCACCAGATACCAAAGGCAAAACGGGGAGGAATTGGAATTTTGCCCGCCAGTTCAACAAAATCATGCAAGGCCAATTTATAGTCATGGCCATATCCAAAAAAATACCAATCCTGTGTTTCATTTTGAGGACGTGGTGTTACCCACGGCCAATACGAATTATCAAATAATGGGCGTCGGGAATCATCAATGAGCGCCCATCCATCTCGGGAAATGAGCCCCTCTCCAAGATCAATAGGTTTTCCGGTATCCAGTTGAATATTTCCATCACATTTATCGAGCGTTCGAATTGTACCATGCAAATTTCCGGTATTCGGCATTCCCGGATGCCATATTTTTTTCTGGCCGTTCATTGTAAATTCAATGCGTAAATTTTTTTCTGTAAATCGACCGCTGTTCAAAAGATAAAACAAAGTTAGCAGATCGGTTTGAATCCGTAGCCAACCATTCTTTTTAGTGACTTCATAACGAGGAACCGAAACTCTTCTATTTACAAAAACCAGAGAAGCGCGATCTTCGAACTTCCCATTTTCTGACCATTCCATTCGAATGACACGCGGCGTTAAAACCGTAAACCGCACCTGGTCCTGCTCGACAATGGCGGCTGGATCTGCCACGGGATTGTACTCTGGTTGGGCCCAATTCACATTTGTAATCATCAATAAAAACATCAGGATGATTGGTAGCCATTTGGGATTCATCAGGCCTTCTACTCCTCTTCTTAAATTGTCAACATCCAATTCAACAGGATCGCTTTTAATCTGGCATTGCAAATTGCCAGGAGGTTCCTTCCCTGATAAAGAGCGGAATTTTATTTAATGGAACTGTAACCGTAATTGTTGTTGGTCCTTCATACAATTTTTTACGATCCCAGAAATCGATCCATCTGCCGTTGGGGATGTAAACCTGCCGCGTATCGCTCTCCGTAACCATGGGCGCCACCAGCAAATCATCTCCAAACAAATACTCATAATGCTGTTGATGAACTTCAGGATCATTGGGCCATTCCCAGGCCAGATGGCGCACTAATGGAACGCCTGTTTCATGAGCTTTACGCGCCATGGCAAAAATGTAGGGAATGAGTTTGACTCTTAACCTCGTGTAAAACCTATAAATATTTACGGTTTCCTGATCCCAGCAAAATGGAGCTTCCCGGTAGTCATCTTTACCGACCGTTTCCATCAAAGGACTGAAAGTACCAAATTCTACCCAACGAATAAAACACTTTTTGGACAAATTCCTTCCATATCCGCCAATATCCGATCCCCAGAAAGCAAAGCCCGTCATTGCTGCCGACATTTGAGCGCACACAGCGGAAGGCAGCCCTTTATCTGGATCAAAATTGCTTTTTAAGTCTCCCGGCCATTTCATCGTCCACCGTTGCGTACCAGCCCAGCCGGCGCGAGGTGTCAATTGAAAATCGTTTCCCTGCTCTTCAGCAAGTGCTTCGGCAAAAACCTTCACCAATAAATAAGCGTGATAGTTATGCATCTCCCGTGGATCACGGCCGCTGGGGGGAACAACATCTACCGGATAATTTTGCCCGCGATCCACTTTAATGCCGTCAATTCCAAGTCGCAGAACATTGCGTACAATATCTTTCCACCACTCCCGTGCTTCTGGATTGGCAAAATCGATTAAAAATTGCCCATTTTCACGCGTCGGTTTATTCCCGGGGCGAGTAATCACATAGCCTTTTTGAATGCCTTCCGAGAGATACTGCGAATCCCTGGTCAAAAAATCACAGCCCCACACCAGTAAACGAATCCCCATTTTGTGGAGCTCGGCAATATGTTGTGGCGCATCAGGATAACGCTTCTGGTCAAATATGTAATCATCGCTGCCATAGTTTCCCAGCATCCAGGGACGATCGATCCAGACAACCCCCAACGGCATCCCAGCTTTCTGCATTCTCCTTACATCATCAAACACCTCTTTCCAGGTGCCCCCGGCTAACCACTTTTGAGGGGAAAAACTCCATCTGGGAGGCAAGGGAGGATATCCCGTCAGGTCTAAATATTGGGGCAATATTTCTTTAAAATTGCCTCCAACCCACACATGCAGGGAAAGGTTTGGCGCTTCGAATCGAACTATTGTCTGTTCTGGATTGGTTGCCCCAAAATCAAATACCCCGCGATAGCTGCAATCAACAAACATTCCATAGCCCTGTGTGGACATGTAAAATGGTACGTAATTACACTCGTCAGGCGAACCCGATTGATCCCACATGGCGATTTCGTAACCTCTCACATCCACACTGCGGATGCCCCAGAGATCCCCCAGGCCATAATAATGTTCGCTTGATCGGTTGCGTAAAACCAACTTCATCGCTTGAGTGTTGGATGGAGGAATGACCTCAATTTCAACATGTTTAGCCGAGTTCACCTTTACTATCAACCAACCATGCTGCCCATTCTCCGCAACCAGCTCGGCAAGAAAACCATGAAATCGACGATGGACTGCACTCGCTTTGGTAAAGGCATGCCCCCCTTTCTCGTCTTTAAAGGAAAGCCATTTTGAGGTGCCTGTAGACCAGGGCGTACGATTTTTGTACCGAACTTCTAACTGTAACGGTTGTGAATCAAATTGGACAACCAGATCACGGGAGGCAATCCTTGCCTGCCCTTTCCAGATATCTACCGTAACATCTTCGATTTCCTTAGCCCAGGAAATACAGAAAGTTATCAATAAAAGGGCAATGATTTTTGCCACCATCTTATTTCCCCCGGTATTTTCCACTGCCTCTATCAATTTCATACCACCAGAATATCAACCCACATTACATCAAAATTTGAGAAAGAATAATAATCACAACGGCGCTGATCAGGCCTTGCATTAAAGTAGCCAGAGTGTGACTGCGTAACGCCGTTGCCGTATCCATATCGGAAAACTTTGTGACCACCCAAAAATAGCTGTCATTAAGGTGGGAAACGCTCATAGCGCCGGCGCCAATCGCCAACACAGCTAAAGCTTTACCTATTTCATTGGCAATTCCCAATTGAGTTGTAAGGGGCGAAATTAATGCCGCCGTGGTGATAATCGCCACGGTTGATGACCCCTGGGCGGTTTTTAATACGGCAGCAATAATAAAAGGTAATAAAAGGCCAATATGCCAGTGCAAAGCCGCCTGTTCCATTACTTTTCCAATATCGGTCGCTCGCAATATACTACCAAACGCGCCACCAGCGCCGGTAATTAAAATAATGCTGCCCGCATTTCTTAATCCCAGAGCAACCCAGTTAAACAACACTTCTTTTCCGTCTTCTTCTGGTTTTAAGGCAAAGGCAATAAATAGTCCTATGAATAAAGCGGTAACCGGATTACCTAAAAAAACAATGGTTTTCGTCCAGATTCCGTTCCCCAGGGGAGCAGTAGGATATTCGGCAATGGATTTTAAAGCGATTAAAATAATCGGTACAATAACCGGAGCAAAAGCCAGCGATTTTCCGGGGAGCGGTTGCTCTTCCGATCTTTCTTCAAAATATTCTTCTGGAAATATTTTGAATCGTTTAGCGTAAAAATGAGCCCACAGCCAGCCGACTGCGGCAGCCGGGATTGATACGACAAGTCCTAACACCAATACCAGACCAATATCAGCATCCAACTCGGCTGCAGCCGCTAAAGGGCCTGGTGTTGGCGGCACAAATACGTGCGTAGCGTAAAGCCCTGTGGCCAGAGCAACAGCGAACACAGCTAAAGAAATACCCGTCCTTCGACTTAAAGCCTTATTTAAAGGCGAAAGGATGACAAATCCGGAATCGCAAAATACGGGAATGGACACAACAAATCCGGTGATGCTCATGGCCAGAGAAGCACGTTTTTCACCAATCAATTGTAAAATGCTATTGGCCATGATCTGCGCGCCGCCGCTTTTTTCCAGAAACGTCCCTATGATCGTGCCAAAGGCAATCACAATTCCAATACTTTGTAAAGTATTTCCAAAACCACCAGTTATTTTTGCTAAAACAGTTGTCCCATCCATTCCAGATAAAAAGCCCATGCACAGCGCAGCTAATAGCAAGCCCAAAAAAGGATGAAGTTTCCATTTTGTGCTGGCAACAATAATTAAGGTAACAATAATGATCAGGCAAATTAACGTTTGCATACCGGAACCTTTGTATTAAATCTATTAAATTTCGACCTGTGGTCTTTGTTCACCTTGAACGGTTCGACCGGTCTCGCTGGCTAAATGGGTTAAAATTTCTGCATAGGCATCTGAAAAAACTTTAAAATCCTGACTATGGATGATTAAATTAATACCTTTTTTTGCCCAACGAATAGATTCTTTAATCGATTGAAAGTTAACCGCCACCTGTACTTGATGTTTTATGGCCAATGTGATAATATGCTTTAGCGCATTGATGAACTCAGGATGTTCAAATTGTCTGGGAACACCCAACGAAATGGACAGATCAGCTGGACCGACAAATATGGCATCAATCCCTTTGATCATTAAAATATTTTCCAGATTTTGCAGTGCAGGAACGCTCTCGATGCCAATCATCACAATATTATTTCCATTCTCTTGCTGTAAATGGGATTTTGTGGCTATGCCAGGAAAAATATTTTCATTCATCACGCGTTCGACCAGGTAGCCTTTTAAAGGTCGCCAACGCGCCGCACGCACTACTTCCTTAACTTCTTCCACCGTTTCACAGTAGGGAGCCAGAACCCCAAAGGCGCCAATGTCAAAAACTTTCGTAACATAATGCCATCGTGGCCTTGGTACGCGTACAATCGGAGAAAGTTGAGCGCCTACAGCCATGTTTACTAAATTAGAGACTTCGCTCCAGCTAAATGGCGAGTGTTCCATATCAATCGTCACAAAATCAAATCCCAAACTTTTTAAAATCAAAATCCATCGTGGATTTTGCGAGAACGATAACATGGTTGAGAACAAAGGAAGTCCACTATGTACTTTGTTTCGAAATTGTTCTTTTAAAAATATCATGTGCTTTATTGTCCAGCGATCTGTTTACGTGTTGCGTGAATCTCTTTCCAACCCAAATAAGTAAGATTTTTTTCCACCGTCCTGGATGGAAAAAGCAAACTAGCTAAATAACCTACCACAAACAAAACAACATGGCTGTAAACGCCGATCATATATTTATGATGTGTAAAATTGTATTTTCCTAAATCGATTAAAAGCGCTTTGTGTTCGCCAAATCCTATTGGGGTAGAGGTTAATAAGGCATAGGCTGTAAAAATGATTGTGGCTACAATGCCGATATAAGCGCCTTTTTTATTTGTGCGCGTGCTGAAGATCCCTAACAAAAACAAACCGGCAATGCCCCCGGAAAAAATAGAATAAAGCGTAAAAATAACGCCTAACACGCCTTTATTGCCTAACGAAACATACCAGCTAGCGACTAAAATAGACGCTAATCCTCCCAGCGCAATAATTAACCGGCCAACTATTAAACGTTCCCTGTCAGAACTTTTAGGTCTAAAACGGACATAATAATCATCTACGCCAATGGCGGCTAAACTATTTAAGTCTGAATCCAGACTGGAAATAGCCGCGGCAATCAAAGCGGATAGGATAAGGCCGGTAACCCCAGGAGGGAGTTCATTCATAATGAAAAAGGGAAATACCGCATCCGGTCGTATGCCGGCAGGTAAGTTCTGCGAGGTAAGATGATAAAAAGCAAATAAGGCGGAGCCAATAAACATGAATAGCGTCCAAACCGGAACGCTTAACAATACACCGATTAATGCCGCTTTTATTGCTTCCTTATCAGATCGGGCCGTTAAATAACGCTGAACGATTGTTTGGTCTGTTCCGTATTTCTGGATCGCATAAAAAATTCCATTAAGGGCCATTACGATAAACGTTAATCTGGTAAAATCAATGTCATAAGGTCCAAAACCGATTTTGTGATGTTCAAAAAGAAAATGGAAAACAGCGACCGGTCCGCCAGGGGGAACGAATAACAAAATAGCAGCGCACATAAGGCCGCCTGCCATTAACATTAAGCCTTGTATTACATCCAGCCAGATTACCGCTTCAATACCGCCCAACACCGTTAAAACAATTACAGATATCCCCACAACCCAGATAACCAAATATGTATTCAAGCCCATCATGCTGGAGATTGCAAGAGCAAGCAAAAAGAAAACCGTACCCATTTTAGAAAAATGAGCAGCTACAAAACCTAAAGAGGTGTAAAGACGCGCCAAAAACCCAAATCTTTTTTCAAAATACTCATAAGTACTAATGCCAATAACATCGCGGTAAAGTGGAACAATAAATTTGATCATTAAAAGCAAAACAACGGGAACCATTAAGCCCTGAACCAGCCGGATCCAGTTAGAGGCATACCCTTCGCCAGGATAAGCTAAAAAAGTAACGCTGCTGATCAGTGTTGCCAATATCGATAGACCAACAGCCCATGCGGGAACAGTGCCATCCGCCGCAAAAAAACGTTTTGTGGAACCTTGACGACGGGCAAAATAGCCTCCCACCATAATAGATATTATTAGAGAAAACGCCACGACTATAAAATCAAGTAAGGTAAGTCCCTTTTCCAATAGTCCTCCCTTCTTTTACTTTTTCACCTGACACAATATCGCACAATGCACAACTTAACCAAACTAAAGAAATCTGATCTACCTTATGATAGAATCCGCTGGTACCTGCCTTTGTACTACTATCGATGTTTCCAAATTACTTCAGGCCATTGATAACTTCCAGGTTTTACGATCACCAGTTTATCGGACAATTCCGGAGAACGTAACTGTACAACGCCTGGGTTTAGCTCAACTTCTGGAATGAAACTATTTAAATTGAGCAAATTAAAAATAGCGGCTGCCGTAGATCCGCCTTCCACAAGCAGAACATCGGGAGCAAGTTCTTTAATTACCTTCTTGGTTACTCGGGCAATCGTACCACTTAATTTTCTGGAAACAATTCGATCTTTTACAACATTTTGTCCCACAGCCAGTGCCACGCGCTTATTTTTCTGGAATGCCTTTTTCAAACAATGGAACCACTCATCAATCACAAGCGAAGAAAACGCGTTTTGTTCGGTTAATTTTCTCGGAAACAAACAGGCGGTTACACCAAATTTATCTAACTTTTTTAGAAATTGCTGGCTGTATTGCGATGTACTGGCCAATACAAAAAACAATTTTTTATCCGTAAAATTTACAGATGCCTTAATGTTTTGTTGTTCAAAACTCTGCCCTTTTTGGCGAGAAAGTAACGTTGAAAAAAATTCTGCTCCGCCAGCGGGCAACATACTCTCGTCCACTTCATTTGCCCAAAAAATTAAATCTTCTTTGCTTTGAGCTTCTCCCACAATAATCCCGCTGGGCGGTAATTTTTCTCCTGGTTTAATGAGCGTAATCGGAAATTTTTTACTTTTTCCTAAAAGCTTTAAAACCTGTCCTTCAAATAGATTTTTTACAAACCCATTAGCAAATTCGGTTTTATGCAAAGGTTGCTTGTCAATAAAAAAAACACCGTTTCGAATGATTCGTTTTCTGGAAGGATTTGCCGGCACCAGTAAAATACGCGGAATCTTTAGATACTCTAATAGTAATTCCAATTCTAACCGCACATGGCCTCTTAACACCGAATCGGTTTTTTTATAAATTAACCTGAAGTCGCCCAGTTTTAACTTTTCAATGAATGGTTGAAACAACGATGTAATTACCGTAGAAGGTTTAGCTCGCGTATCGGTATCTAAAATTATTCCATCTACATCATGGTCAAGAAAATTTGCAATTCTGCAAATTTTTAACTTTAATCCATATCGCAGCCCAATTCCTGCAATTTCTGCCGCGCCAGTAAAATCATCTGCTAATATCAGTTTCATTTTGCCTGTTTTTTCATTTTGCTGTTTTATTAATTGCCATCTGAGTAGCCACTTCGACCGCCTCAAGAAGGGGAGCAATACTGGCCATTCCTTTCCAGGCAATGTCAAAGGCGGTCCCATGATCAACAGACGTACGAATAATCGGCAGTCCTAAGGTAACATTGACACCATGCATTTCAACCATCTTTTTGGATTTTGAATCCCAACTAAAGGTTAATAACTTAAACGGAATATGCCCTTGATCATGGTACATGGCAACATAACCATCGTGCAAACCATTTTTCATTTGTGCAAAAAGCGTATCTGGAGAAATCGGTCCCACTGCATTGATTCCCATTTTTTGAGCTGTTAGAATAGCCGGTTCGATTTCCTCTTTTTCTTCGTTTCCAAAGAGTCCTCCATCACTGGCATGGGGATTTAATCCCGCAACACCGATAACCGGTTCTTTAACGCCAAATATCTGGCATCCCTCATGTAACAATTGAATTATTTTAAGGACTCGATTTTTTTTTACCAGATTGCAAGCCTTTTTAAGAGGAACATGGGTGGACACATGCACAACGCGAATATTTTTGTAAACCAACATCATCGTCACATTTTTAGATTGCGTAAAATGGGCCAAAATTTCCGTATGTCCTGCAAATTGGTAACCGGCTAAATGAATTGCTTCTTTGTGAATTGGATTGGTAACAATAGCATCAATAACTTTTAAGCCGGCCAATTCGATTGCTTTTTTAATCGATAAAAATGCCATTTTTCCGGCCTCGGCACTCAATTTCCCCAGTTGAATATTCTGATCCCCGGAATATTGGATTTCCATTATATTTATCGTTTTGTCACTAAAATCGCCGTTCGCTGGGGAATCAATACTTTTCACTTTTAAATGAGGGGCAAATTTTTTTGCCGCCAGATTTAGAATATGTGCGCTGCCAATCACGACTGGTCTACACATTGTTTGCAAACGGCATGTGCTCAATAAGCGTACCGTAACTTCTGGCCCAACACCCGATGGATCGCCCATGGTAATTCCTACTATCGGTAAATAACGACTATTTCTATTCAAAATATTTACTCCATTTATTTTTTATTTTTCTAAATTGAATTCTCACTTTATTCTCATCTTCCGGATTTAATGCGGTTAAAGGCATTAATACCTTTGTTGAACATAATGATAACTCATTCATCATTACCTTTAAAGTACTTAGGGCCAAACTCAAACTGCGATTTTTTTGATATATTTCAGATATCGTATTGGCAATCATTTGTAATTTTTCTACTCGCTCCCAATTTTTTCTGGATGCCGCGTCCATCATTTCAAAATAAAGTCGTGGAGCCAGATTCCCGGTTCCGGGGACAATACCACTTGCCCCACGTTTTAATGAATGGGCCATTTGCGTCCCCCAGCCAGTAAGATAATTAAAGTCCGGCCTATCTTTAAAACGCATCAAACATGCTTCCATACGTTTTAAATCTCTTTCTGAGTCTTTGAGCGCGACGATTCGCTGATGATAGGATAATTTTTCAACAATGTTTACTGGAATTGAATGATGTACCGTAACGGGAATATTGTAAATAATTAACGGGCCCGGTATGTTTTCAGCCAGAGTTTCAAAATAGTTTAACATTTGAGCATCGTTTAAAGGATAATAGTTTGGCAAATGTGCAACCACAGCTTTCACACCAAAATCAAAATATTTTTTGGCCGCCTCTATAGATTCTTCAAATGAATTGGAAGCAATGCCTGCGTAAACATCCTGTTGTCCATTTACAATCGAACAAACCAGTTTGACAATTGCATCCCTATCCCGGGATGGAATTGAAGCATACTCTCCTGTGGTTCCTAAAACAAAAGGATGTGACTTATATTTAATTAAGTATTTGATAATCGAGCGTAAAGCATCATGATCCACTTGTCCATCCGTCTTAAATGGTGTAACAACGGGCACTATAACGTCTTGGATTTTCCTTTCCGCTTTCATCTATTCATTCCTTGCAATTAAAAAGCCTGATTATAAATCTTTTTTGCATCGATTAGGGTCACTTCGCGTGGATTATTTTTTAACAATCGTGTAACCTGTAAGGCGCGTTGAGCCAACCGATCAATTGCCTCTTGAGGAACATTTAATTCAGATAAACGCGTCGGCAATTGACACATCCTTAATAGTTCAAAAACTTTTTCTATACCGGCTTGGGCGATTTTTTCAAGGGCTCCTTCTGTCTTAACACCTAACGCCTTAGCCACATTCGCATAACGTTTTTTAGCAACCCAAAGGTTAAAACTCATTACATAAGGCAACAAAACAGCATTTGAAACACCATGTGGAATATGAAATTCTC
>NZ_JBSMDE010000038.1:0-3333 GCF_056497305.1 Caldithrix sp.
AAAGGAGATACATTGTATGAAAAAATCACATCTATTGCTGGCGATCTGTTTGTTTACCTTTTACGCGGGAGGCGTTTTGTTGAGCGCTAACAATGATGAAATCGAAAAGAAGATTCAAGCTCTGCTCAGTCAGATGACCTTAAAAGAAAAAGTGGGGCAGATGACGCAGGTTACTCTGGAAGTGGTTTCAGAGAAACGGCCGGACGGGGCTTTTGAAAATCGGTTAGACCTTAATAAGCTAAGACGAGCCATCGTCGATTATGGCGTTGGTTCCATTTTAAACACCGGCGGCGCGGCGAATACGGCCCGCAATTGGCTGGAAATGATTACCGTCATGCAAAAAATGGCCACGCAGGAAACGCGGCTGGGCATTCCCATTCTTTACGGGATCGATGCCATTCACGGATCGAATTACATCAAAGAAGCCACGCTCTTTCCGCAGAGCATTGCCATGGCCGCTACCTTTAACCGCCAGCTTTCCCGTCAGGAAGGGGAAATTACAGCCCTGGAGACCAGGGCGGTTGGCATTCCCTGGAATTTTAATCCCGTTTTAGGCCTGGGGCGTCAGCCGTTATGGCCGCGTTTCTGGGAAACGTACGGGGAAGATGTGTATTTGACCAGCGAAATGGGCAAAGCTTACATCCTGGGCTTACAGGGCGGGGATGGCGATATTTCCAGGCCCGATCGCGTGGCGGCCTGCATGAAACATTACGCCGGTTACAGCTTTCCCCTGTCCGGACACGATCGCACCCCGGCCTGGATTCCCGAGCGCATGCTACGCCAAATGTTCCTGGTGCCCTTTAAAACGGCTGTCGATGCCGGCGTTTACACCGTTATGATCAATTCTGGCGAAGTCAATGGCATTCCGGCCCATTCCAGCCACTTTTTGTTAACTCAGATCCTCAGGAAAGAATGGGGCTTTAAGGGCCTGGTGGTTAGCGATTGGGAGGATGTAAAACGGTTGTACGACCGTGACCACGTTGCTTCTTCGCCAAAGGAAGCCGTGAAAATGGCCGTTCTGGCCGGGCTGGATATGAGCATGGTACCCTATGATTTCTCCTTTGCCGAATATCTTTATCAGCTCGTTAAAAAGGGCGAGGTTCCTGAAAGTCGCATTGATGACGCGGTGGCCAACATTTTGCGCGTTAAATTTTATGCGGGACTCTTTGAAAAGCCCTTTCCCGATCCGCAAAGGCTGCATCTTATCGGCAAACCGGAATTTGCGCGGGTTAGCCTGAACGCCGCTCGCGAAGCCATTACTCTGTTGAAAAACGAAAATAACATTTTGCCCTTACAAAAAGATGTTAAAATTCTGGTAACCGGTCCCACAGCCAATTCCAGAGCCTATTTAAATGGCGGCTGGACGTACACCTGGCAGGGAGACGACGAGCGTTATTATCCCGCGCATTTTAAAACCATCTTACAGGCCATTACCGAAAAAGTGGGCGAGCAAAACGTGGTTTACGTACAGGGCGCTGATATTGAAACAGAAAAGAATGTGGACGAGGCCGTTCAAAAAGCCAGAGATGTGGATGTGATCGTCGCCTGCCTGGGCGAGGCGACCTATTGTGAAACGCCGGGCAATATCAATGATTTGCAATTGCCTCAGGCCCAGCGGACGCTGATTCATCAACTGGCCAGAAGCGGCAAACCCATTGTACTGGTGCTGGTGGAAGGGCGGCCGCGCGTGATCAACGACATTGTTCCCAGAGCAAAAGGCATTGTAATGGCTTACCTGCCGGGACCTTACGGCTCTGATGCCATCGTCGAAGTGCTGTTCGGAGAGGTAAATCCCTCTGGCAAACTGCCTTTTACCTATCCAAAACACGTCAACCATCTGGTTTGTTACGATCACACCTATCTCGAAGAATTTGACGTTAATCGTTACGATCCGCAATGGCCCTTTGGATTTGGACTGAGTTACACGGTCTTTAAGTACAGAAATCTAAAAATCAATAAGAAGGAGTTTAAAAAAGGCGAGCCCATAGAACTCAGTGTAGAGGTACAGAATGCGGGTCAGCGCAAAGGTAAAGAGAGCGTTCTGCTTTTTGTGAGTGATCTGTACCGTTCGGTGGTGCCACCCGTTAAAGAGCTCAAAGGATTCAAAAAGGTGGAGCTGGATCCAGGACAGGTGAAAACCGTGCAATTCGTATTAAAGCCAGAAGATCTGGCCTTTGTCAATAGAGAAAACCGCTGGACCGTGGAAGCAGGAGAATTTAAAATTACGGTGGGAGATCAATCAGCAACCTTCAAGCTCGTTGATGAAAAATAATCATTGGGAAAAATTTCTGCTAACGTTTGCATTGTTTTATGGTTTCTCTTATCTTCAGGAAAATTTTATTGGACAGGAGGTAGCGTTTTATCATGAGTGCGATAGGATTAACTTTTATCGATTGGGTTATCATTGCCATCTATTTTGCCTTTGTGCTGGGCATTGGCCTCTATTTGAAGCGATTTACCAAAACACAGGAAGATTTTTTTCTTGCCGGACGGAGGAATAATTCCTGGGTGGCCGGACTGGCCTTTCTTTCTGCCAATCTGGGCGCCCTGGAATTGATGGGCATGACCGGAAACACGTTCAAGTACGGCATGTTTGTGGCCCATTTTTACTGGATTGGCGCCATTCCGGCCATGCTCTTTTTGGGCATTTACATGATGCCTTTCTACTACAGCAGCCGAATCAGTTCTGTGCCAGGCTATTTAAAGTTACGCTTTGATGAAAAGACACGCGTCTTGAATGCTATTTCTTTTGCCATCATGACCCTGCTGGTTTCGGGCATCAATTTGTACGCCATGGCCCTGGTTTTGCACACCTTTTTAGGCTGGAGTTGGCATGCCAGCATGTGGGCCTCGGCTTTGACGGTGGCAGTCTACGTCAGTTTGAGCGGTTTAATGTCGGCCATTTTTACGGAAATCATTCAGTTCTTCCTCATCTGGTTTGGCCTGTTTCTGGTTACCATTATGGGCGTAATTGAAATCGGCAGCGTTGAAGAGATATTGGCTCGCGTACCAGAATCATTCAATACCCTCTGGTCCACTTCGGCTTCTGCTTCACAAAACGGCATGATGATCACCTGGGGCGGTATTGTTTTAGGTCTGGGATTTGTGCTGTCGTTTGGTTACTGGACAACCGATTTTCTGGTGGTTCAGCGCGCTTTTTCGGCCAAGGATTTACGAAGCGCCCGGATGACGCCCATCCTCGCTTCCTTTTTCAAGATGGCTTTGCCGTTCATCGTCATTTTTGGCGGATTAATCGCTTATGTGCTGGCGCATGATCCCCATTCCGGCTTTCATTTGCTGCAGGACGGCAATAAAATCAATTACGATTCGGCT
>NZ_JBSMDE010000039.1:0-39806 GCF_056497305.1 Caldithrix sp.
GAGCTTTTGTTTTAAAACCCATCCCCCAGGCCCTGTCCCCTTTAAAAAAGGGAACAGGGAGTTATAATCTTTACAATGTAAATTTTGATTTTTAAATGTTCATCTACTTTAACTTTTGGGAAAGCTTAGTAAGAATACAGCACAAGAATTTTCGCATCCCGCTGTGGCGGGATGCGAAAATTTTTATGCTGTTTTAAGGAGGACGTGTTGAAGAATTGGTTTAAATTATTTCTGCGAATATCTGCTAAATCTGCGCGAAATATAATTGTGATTAAAACAGTTTCTATCACTTTTGGTTGCGGCTATGCTGCCTTAGATCTTTTTAAAGAAGTATTCTAACATACCAAGCTATTTCGAATACGAGATTGTTTAAAAAAAACGAGATATTTGCCGGACGCTTATTTAATTGGATACCAAGGTTTATGTTCACACCTCAAAGAATTAACTAATTTATTTTCTGGATTCACCGATAATGGAGTAGCAAAAACAGGCACGGGGAAAAGCACGCATGTTAGGAGATTATCTTGTTTTTACACTGGAACAAAAGGAATATGCCATTGAACTAAAGTATGTAAAAAAAGTGTCACAAATTGTGGCCATTTCTCCCATCCCCAGAGGACCAAAGAATTTAATAGGACTTATCAATGTACACGGCGAGATAACCCCTGTTATCAATCTACGTTACATATTGGGACTAAAAGAACGCGAAACCGATCTGACCGATCAATTGCTGATCATAGACTGGAATGGGATGTCACTTGCCTTTGTTGTTGATCAGGTAACCGATATCATTCCTGCTCATGATGAAAACAGCATGGCTGTTCAAAATCTTGTGCCCCAGGCCAAATACTTTGAGCGAGTCATCAAAGAGCAGGAAAATTTCATATTTTGCCTTAAACCTGATGCTTTATTAACCAAAAAGGAATTTCAAAAAATCAGCCTAAAAGTTAAAGAAGAATATGATAAAATTGAGCAACAAATCATTGCAAATTGACCAAAAATTGTTACAGCAGTTAATTCTCAAGATCAAAGACGATCTGGGATTGTCTTTTGAAAATAAAGCCCGGGATGCAGAAAAAGCGCTGTTACGTTTTTTTAATACCAATTCCCTGGATGAGGTCCATTCCAGAATAAAACAACTGTTAAATGAAGACCTGAACAGGAATTATGATTTAATTGATAAACTGACCATTCCAGAAACCTATTTTTTCCGCAACCACAGGCTATTCTCAATCCTGGAAAAAGAAATTTTGCCCGATCTGATGGCTCGCAAAGTAGAGTCAGGGCAACCGTTAACTATCTGGAGCGCGGGCTGTTCCAGCGGCGAGGAAGCCTATTCCATCGCCATGCTCATTGATCAAATTCAAAAAAACCAGGCTCAACTTTTTCCCGTCCGCATTCTGGCCACAGACATAAATCCCTACGCACTGCAAAAAGCACAAAAAGGCATCTATTCCCGTTGGTCATTCCGTAACATGCCTGTAAAGTACATGGAAGCATATTTTACGCCTTTAGATGAGCGGCATCTTTCGATTGCAGCGCACATCAAAAAAATGGTTCATTTTGAACGACATAATTTAAAACAGGGGCCTTTCCCGGTTAACAACACCTGGAATTCTTTTGACATGATTATCTGCCGAAACGTTCTGATCTATTTTGACCGGGAAACCATGCTTGAAATCCTGCAACAATTTTACAATCTGCTTCATGCAGACGGTTATTTCATCTCCGGACCGGCAGAAATTCCTTCGCTCCATTTTAAACAATTTAAACCACAAATGATTAAAAATATCATTGTCTACCGAAAACTGCTTCCACCGGCTATTCAGGAGCAAAGCCTACAAAAAGAAAGGCCAATACAAAAACGGGCCTTAAAGGTGCGTCATCCTGACCGTTACCTCAATCCAAAGCCGGATGGACAAATCAAGAGTAAGCCTCTGCTTATTGTAGAAAACAACAACCATCAGGTTGATGAACTGACGGTTATCAAAAATCTGGCCGATAGCGGCAATCTGCAAGAAGCCCGTAGAATGATCCGCCATTACCTGGAGCGCAACAATCTCGATGCCAGAGCACACTATTTATTGGGAACCATTGATCTGGAAATGGGAAAAATCGCTGAAGCAGAAGCCTCTTTTCAGAAAGTTCTTTACCTTAAACCCAATCATATCATGGCCCATTTTCATCTGGCCAATCTTTACACATTGAACGGACAGGTTAAAGATAGCAAGATCTATTTCAACAACGTATTAAACTTAATTCAAAAATATGAACCACAACAAGAAATTCCCGATAGTGAGGGCATGAATGCCAATCAATTTAAACAGATGATCGAGAAAATTTTGAAGACAAATCGCTTAGCCAGTTAAGGTGTAATGATGACCACAAATGCTAAAGATAGATTATTAAAACAAAGAGCCAGGCGCCTGGCGCAAAAGCCGTCTTTGTTAAAAGAGATCAAAGACGCGCGAAACATCATGCTCTTTTCCTTAAACCAGGAACGGTACGCCATGGATGTACATCATGTAAAGGCCATTTTGCCTTTTAACGGCGCTACGCCCATACCCGGTGTGCCGTCGGTAATTGTGGGTGTCATAAATTTTTCAGGCGTCATCTACACCTTACTTGACTTAAAAAAAATCTTCAACCTGGAATCCACAAAAAACAGTGGGAAATATGTAATCGTGATCGAACATGAAAAACTGAAAATCTGTTTTTTGATTGATCAGGTTATGGATTACCAGATTATTTCTGAGAAAGAAATACAGAGCAATTTAACAGGGATTCAGGGCAAACAGAAGGGTTATATTCAAGGTCTGTTAAAAAATTCGACCGTGTTAATTAACGTGCAAAATATTTTAAACAATACTGAACTTTTCTTTAATCCGTAAAGATCATTTTGTGAGGAGGCTGAGCAATGTTGAAGATTTTCAAAACCTCATTCAAGGCTCAACTGATTGGAAGCATGGTTGGCATTCTGTTCATACCCATTATTTTTGGTTGCATTTTTACATACCGTTATTATGCCAACGACCACAAAACACAGACGGCCAAAGAGTTAAAATGGTTGAGTCACACCAAAAAGGATCTGCTTGAAGATTTTCTGAACAGTAATAAAACCTATCTGAATCTGTTGGCCACCAACAGCGATATTGTAAAAGCGTTCTCCAGCGCCCCACAAATCAATTCTGCTCAAAGAAGTCGTATTACCCGGTTGATCGATGTTATTTCCAGCCGCGATGAATTCAATATTTTGTTCATCGAGCAATCAAAGGGCAGCATCTTTTACCAGAGGAAACCTCAGGCAGATTTAAACAAATCGCTTTTCGGGCCGTCTCTTTCCGCCTCCTCCTTATCCGAAGCCGTACTACAGGCGGTACGCTCCAAAAAATTAAGCATCACAGACTTACAGAGTTATCCTTTTGCCCACGAACCGGTGCTCTTCATGGTGGCCCCGGTTTTAAACCAGCGTCGGGAAGTATTGGGCAGCATCGCGCTGCAAATTAAACAAAGGGCTTTTAACAACATGCTGCAACGGGAAATGAGCGACAAACCCGACCTAAAAGTCTATTTAATAAATCAGAGCGGAAAGGTATTATCGACAATTGGTAAATCGACTGAGGGACTTAACGTTAAAATTGATCAGTTCAGCAATTTCAACACATGCACCAAAATCATTGACTTCAATGAGCAGGAGGCGTTTGCCTGCGCCGCGCCAATTCCTCTTACCACCTTCACTTCGGGAAATCTCAAATGGTTTGTAGTTTCGCAAATTTCTTACGACCAGTTTAGCGCTCCGTTACGGAATTTAATCCTCTTTTTTATTGTATTGTGTTCCTTTCTGCTGTTATTTGGCGCTGCTGTGGCCTACGTCCTCGGGGGCCGAGTAACCAGGCCCATCGAAGCCATCATTCGCGACATCCATGAAATTACAGCCGGTAATTTAAAGGTTAATATCCAGGTTTTAAACAGCGAACACGAAATCGGAAAATTAACGCGCAGTCTAAAACATTTTGTTGATCAGCTAAAGAATCAACTTCATGATCTGTTAGAAAACATTAATATTATCTCCTCCAGCTCCAGTGAAATTTCGGCCACTATTGCTCAGATTACCGCTTCGTCCTCAGAAACCGCTACTGCCATTACGCAAACCGCCAGTAGTTCAGAAGAGGTTTCGCAACTGGCCACCAGTTTTAATGAAAAAGCGCAGGAATCGTTAAAAGTTGGGGAACGGGCTGCAGAAATCAGTAATCAGGGGACTGAGGCCTTTAACCAGATTAATAAAGGTATTCACGAAGTAAAAAATCAGATGGATCAGGTGGCCAATATGGTCATTGAATTGAGTAAACAGAGCCAGACCATCGGTGAAATCACCGAAGCCGTTAAAGAAATTGCCGAACAGTCCAATATTTTGGCCATTAATGCCTCCATCGAAGCCACCAAAGCCGGAGAATACGGCAAAGGCTTTGCCGTGGTAGCCAATGAGGTGCGCAATTTAGCCGATCAGTCTAAAAAATCGACTCTTCAAATCCAGAACATTCTTGATACCATTCAGGAATCGATCAGTAAAACCGTTTTACAGGTTGAACAAACCAACAAAACCATCGATGGGAGCGTTGACTTTGTGCAAAAGGCCTATCATTCCATGACTCAGCTCTCCACTTCCATAGAGAGCCTGATCAATGTTTTATCCGAGATTTCCGGTTTTGCCCAGGAACAGCTTGTGGGCACTTCACAAATCAAGGAGGCCATGGAAAACATTAAAGAGGCCACTTCACAAAACCTGGATGGTATGCACCAGTTAGAAGAAGTGATCGAAGACTTAAAGAAAACCAGTGAAAACCTGAAAGCCCTCATCTCCATGTATCAATTAAAATAGAGGTCTCAATGGATCAGGATTTTGAACAGGAATTGCTGGAAATATTCCGGGCCGAGGCCGAGGATTATTTAACTATTTTAAACGATGGCTTGCTGGCCCTTGAAGAGGCAGCCGATGAGCGAACCATCGAAGAGATGTTTCGTACGACCCATAGTTTAAAGGGCGCTGCGCGGGCTGTCAATTTTACCGCCGTTGAAGAACTGTGCCAGGCCATCGAATCTCTTTTTTCCAAAATAAAAAACCATGAACTCGAATGGAATGAAGGCCTGTTGAATGTTCTGACGCGTAGCATTGAGCACCTAACTGATCTATTGCAACAGAACAATTTTGCTGCCTCCTGCGACATCGATATTTTGAACCAATTGCAGGCCGCAGCCATAGGCCAGGAAAATTCAATTCAACACCTACCTAAAACTCCCAAAAGCAAACCAAAAGCCCCAGAACCTCAACAACCTGCGACAAAATCGTCCAAGAAGCCTCCGCAGAAAAGCCCATCCCCAAAATCTGCGCCTGCAAAACAGCTTAAAAATCAGGAGAGCCCTCAGGAAACCATCCGAATTTCCTACCACAAAATTCGGGAGTTATTTACTCAATCGGAGGAACTTATTTCCGTTAAAATCAAACACAAATTCTATCTGGAGCATTTCAATCAATTGTACGATCAGTTAGAACAGATTGATAAAAAAAGCAGACGCTTATTCGCCGCTTCCGCAGGTCAATCGATTGCTTCAGAATTAATCAAACAACTGGAAGCCATCAGGAAACAAACCGATCTTTTAAGAAAAAATCTGGAAAATGACCAGTTTCAAATCACTTCTTTAATCGACAAGCATTTAGATGACATTAAACAATTAATGATGTTCCCCTTTTCAACCATTACCAACTATCTGGAGCGCTCTACCAAAACCATTGCCCGCGAAATGGAAAAAAAAATCGATTTAAATATCTATGGCAAAGAGGTTGAGCTGGATAAACACACATTGGAATTATTGAAAGACCCTCTCATTCACCTGATCCGAAATAGTATCGACCATGGCATTGAGCCACCAGAAGAGCGTTTGATGCGCGGTAAACCAGAGACGGGTAAAATCACCATTGAAGTGCTGCCACCGCGGGAACAAAGCATTGTCGTAAAGATTTCGGATGACGGACGCGGCCTGGATGTGGAAAAGATCAAGCAAAAGTCTCTGGAAAAAAATTTAGCCACCCAGGAAGAGCTGGCTGAAATGAATGAAAGCCAGATTTTATCTTTGATATTCCATTCCGGGTTTTCTACCAAAGAGGAAGTCAGTAAACTTTCCGGCCGCGGTCTGGGTATGGCCGTAGTGCTGGAAAACATCGAAAAACTGGGCGGCAGCCTAAAAATTGAAAATTATTATCCCAATGGCTCCACCTTCTATTTAACCATTCCCTTGAGTTTTGCTACCAGCCGCGGCATTCTGATCCGAAGCGAAGGCTTTCTGGCCATCATTCCCACTAAATTTGTTCGATTGCCTTTACGTGTACCGGTGACACAATTGAAAACCGTTGAAAACCAGCTGATTGTCATTGTAAACGGACAAAATATTCCGCTGTTTTCTCTCTCCGAGCTTCTGGGAATGCATGTCGAGCAGCAGGAAAGACCAAAATTTCTCAATATACTGGTCCTGCATCTGGATGAACGTCATGAAATTGCCGTTTCAATCGATCAGGTTCTGGATGAGCGTGAGATTATCCTTAAAAAATTAAATCCTCCTATGGAGGAGGTAAAATTCCTCTCAGGGGTAACTATCCTGGGAGACGGTTCGCTGGTTCCGGTTTTAAATGTACACGATATTTTTGCAGCATGTTCTGGTTCGCTTAAACCAATGACCGTCAAAGAAGAGCGGCCAAAACAAATTTTAGCCGTAGAAGACTCCATTACCTCGCGCGTTTTGTTAAAGAATGTTCTGGAATCGGCCGGCTTCGAAGTTCAAACCGCAGTGAACGGTCAGCAGGCCTGGCAAATTTTGCAAAAGCAAACCTTTGATCTGATCATTTCCGATGTGGAAATGCCCGAAATGGATGGCGTTGAATTAACGCGGAAGATTAAAAAGGATCCAAAATTGAAAACTATTCCTGTTATTTTACTGACTTCATTGGGATCGGAAAGCGACAAAAAGAAAGGGCTGGCCGCCGGAGCTAATGCTTATTTTATTAAACAGGATTTCAAACAAAAATCCTTATTGGATCTGATTCATAAACTCATTGGCAGGGAGTAAAAAGACCTTATGAATATTTTGCTTATTGCCCAATCCATGGTTTACGGAACCATAATGGAACAAGCATTAAAAAAAGAAAAGTCATTCAATGTTTCCTTAAGTTTTAACAAAGATCATGCTCTGCTCAACCAATTGAGCGTAAACAATAAGTTCGACGCGCTGATCTTTATTGCTTCCAGGGAAGTGAAAGATTTTGCAGATCGTTTGCACTTTTTGCACCAGCTCTTTGGCTGTCCGATCTTCCTGATCGATGCTTTAAATACAAATCTGCCTTTGAATTCCTGGTTGATCCATTTCCCGCATTTCCCATTAAATCCAACCGACGAAACGTTTCCGGCCAAAACCAGAGAGCTCATCCAATCTCTCACACATTTCAAGCCCCAGGGGAAAAGTTTAAACTCAACAAAAGCCTATGAAACTAAATCAGGAGAGCCATACAAACTTGGAGCACTGAACAAAAGGAAATTTGAACTGATCGCCATTGGCGCTTCCACCGGTGGGCCGCAGATTCTAAATTTTTTGTTTAAAAATTTTGCGGAGGATTTACCGGTTCCCATTCTGGTCGTTCAACACATGCCCGCTAATTTTATTCCACTATTTATTGACTGGCTCAATGCCGAATCTGCCTTACATATTCAGATTGCCAGCGACAATGAACAACCTAAACCAGGTCATGTCTATTTTGCTCCAGGGCACCACCACATGATCCTGAGTAAAGATAGAAAAATTAAATACCTGGATGGGCCGCCTTTACATAATGTTAAACCCTCTGTTTCGCATCTGTTTAAGTCAGTAGCAGAAGTTATGGGGCCCAAAGCCATTGGCATTTTACTGACCGGCATGGGCAAAGACGGCGCCCAGGAGCTGGCCTTAATTAAGGAAAGAGGCGGATTGACCATTGTTCAGGACAAAGAAAGTTGTGTTGTGTTTGGCATGCCAGGCGTAGCCATAAAATTAGGCGCGGCCCAATGGATTCTTTCTCCCGAGCAAATTGTGGAACACATCAAGACAATCTTTAAATTGTAACCTGGAGATATTAAGATGCAAAAACAACAGGCAAAAATTCTAATCGTAGAAGACAGCAAAACCCAGGCCCTTCAATTGCGAAGGGATTTAGAGCGGGCTGATTACCAAACGGAAGTGGCATTTAACGCTAAACAAGCCATTGAAATGCTTAAACGGCAATCATTCGATATTGTCATCAGCGATGTGATTATGCCAGAGATGGATGGCTACCAGCTCTGTAAAATCATAAAAAAGGACTTCCAGAAAGCGCCTCTCTCAGTCATCTTGTTAACCGCATTGCAAGACCCGGAAGACATCATCAAAGGGCTGGCTTCCGGCGCCGATAACTTTATTATCAAGCCTTATGACCTGCCCACCTTAATTAACCGCATCGAATACATTCTGGCCAATCAAAAAATTCGCCAGTCCAATGGCCCGGAGCTCAAATTTGAGGTGGTCTTTGGTGGAAAAAGACACACCATCACCTCGCAACAAATGCAAATTATCGACATTTTACTTTCCTCTTACGAAACCATCTTGCAAAAAACAAGGGAACTGGAACGCGTCAACAAGGAGTTAAAGGAAGCGCTAAACGAAATCAAACAATTACATGGCATGCTACCGATTTGTTCACACTGCCACAAAATTCGCGACGACGAAGGCTACTGGCACCGCGTGGAAGAGTACATCGAACAACACGCCGAGGTCACCTTTACACACAGCCTGTGCCCGGAATGCCTGGTTGAACTATATCCGGAATACGCAGAAAAAGTAAAAAAGCGTCAGAACCATAAGTAGAAGCGCAAAGAACTATGGAAAAACACATTCTAATTGTTGAAGACAGCGTCGCCCAACGCTTCTTTCTCGAAAAGACTCTGGCCGGCGATGGATTTAAGATAACTACGGCTGCCAACGGTAAGCAGGCTATTGAAAAAATTCATGAGCAAAAGCCCGAGCTGATTTTAAGTGATATCATGATGCCTGAAATGAACGGCATTGAACTTTGCAAAACTATTAAGACCGATCCCCGCTTACAAGACTTACCTGTGGTCTTAATGACCACCTTAAACGAACCGGGAGAAATTCTCAATATCATTGATTCCAGCGCCGATTACCTATTTCTTAAAGAATTTGAACCAGGCGCCCTTATTTCGTTTGTAAACGACGCATTGAAAAATAAACAGATCGCTGAGCAGAGCAATCCGCAAATTTTACTCAGAACGTTTTATCTCGGTGAACTGCATGAAATTTCATCACAGAATCGTCAATTATTAAATCTGCTCCTCTCCTCTTATCGAAGCGCTTTACAGGCCTATCAACGCTATTACCAGTTTAAGTTTGAAATAAATAAGCTGCAAAAAGAACTACAGGCCAGAGAGCAGCCCCATAGACCGGAACAGTACGGATTGCTAAAATCCTTTGTCAATGAATTGCGCACCCCTCTGAACAATATTCTGCACATCATTGATTTGTTAAAAGAATCGGATGACAAAAACGAACGTGAAGTGCAGGCCCAGCTGGCCGAAGTCAATTCGGATCATTTGCTGACCATTTTAAATGATCTGCAAAAAGCGCTGGATTACCAGGAAAAAGGGGATGATCTACCCATCCACGAAACCGAATTCCATATCCGCGATTGTATGGAGGATGCGGTTTCGCCCTTTATTGTGCAGGCCGGTGAAAAACAGATCGAATTGATCTTTCGCATCCATCCTGAAATCCCCCTGTTCATCAAACAAGATCCCAAATACTTAAAACATCTGGCCTTTGTGATTATGGATGTGCTTTTCCGCCATCTTTCCCATTGCGACATTATGATTAACATAGAACCCTTTAAGGAGAAGCAGATAAAATTTTTAATCGCCTTTCCTGCCAACCAAAAGATTGAACACTATTTTAAACAAATTTTTTCTGAAAACAGTCAAACGATGTCCAAAGAGGGCGACGCCGGCCTCGATTTCCTGAGGTATTGTATCGCTAAACTGGATTATAAAATAGCCTTAAAAGCGGCCAGGGAGGGTATGCAACACATTGAAATCCTGGTTCCGTTTACTCCGGCTGCTCAGAAGAGCGGGCCGCTGGCAGAAGAGACAACGGTCGATTTACGTTCGCTCCGCGTGCTGGTCTACTCCGACCAATGGATGAGCGGGCTTGTACTGGAAGAACTGTTGCACCAGTGGCAGATAGAAGTAAAAGTAGCCAATGAACCTCAAAAACTGGTTAAACTGCTAACTCAGGCGCATCAGATTCAAAAACCTTTTAATCTGCTGCTGATCGACGCACGGCCGGACAACGATTTTCATTTTGAACTGGTGAAGGAAGTGCGCAACGCTTTAAATAATGACAGGCCATCGATCATCCTGTTAACCAATTTTGGAAAACCCGGCGACGCCAGACGCTGCATTGAAAGCGGCATTGCAGCCTATCTGTTAAAACCAATCCGTTCCAGAGAATTATTAAAAACCATTCGCGCCGTAGCTGGCGGACAGAAACCACAGGAAGCACTGATTACGCGCCACAGCTTGAAGGAATCTGAACGCACTTTAAAAATACTGGTGGCAGAAGACAACCGCGTGAATCAAAAGCTGATGGTCTCTATTTTAAAACGCGCCGGCTTTGAAGTGGAATTGGCCAGTAACGGCCAGGAAGCCGTGGAGCTCTTTAAACAAAAACAATTCGACTTGATTTTAATGGACATGCAGATGCCCATCATGGACGGCTACACAGCCACCCGCGAAATCCGCAGACTGGAAGCGCAAAACGGCCGGCACACACCTATCTTTGCCCTGACCGCCAGCGACGACGCGCGCGAAATTCAGGGCGCCCTCAATGCCGGAATTGATGAAGTGCTCAAAAAACCGCTCAATCTGAACCTGCTGAAAGAGAGACTGGCCCGTCTTCAATTAATTCCAAATTGATTGGATTACAATTTTTTCCCAGGCAACGGCTTCATTCTTCTCTGGCAGCCGCCTGAAACGGATACTTCTTTACCATCCATAACCAGACCAGCGCGCCAAGCACGAAAAGCAACAAAAACAGCAACAACACGCCCCATTGTGTTTTAACCGGTAAATTTTCAACACTAAAAAACGGCGCCAGATAGGAATCACGTAACATATCGCGCATGACAATCATCATGCTTAAAATAACCAGCGTAATAAGGGAAATCGCCGGCACCGGAACCTGAAACGCATCTCCTTTTAATTTACGCGACATCATAAAGATGGTGAGCAGAGTAAGCAACAGACCCAGAATCAAAAAAATGGATGCTATTCTGTTTTTACCCATGAACAACAGCATCTGATCGCGCGGCAAAGCGATTAAAAACCAGATGCCAATCAAAAACTGGGCCATGGTAGCAAACATAAACCAGCGGCCTCCGTGTTTGATCAAGAAGGCTGCAAATGGCGGCTCCTTTTTACGTTTCAAATACCCGATAAAGGCCACCAGTAATCCGCCAATGGCCAGAGCCCCGACGACAAAATGCAAAAATCGGGGAATGATGGTGGCATCGCGGACAAACAAATGGGCGCCGCCGGTCTGGTTAAAATACACCGCTGCCCAGCGTTGCGGTTGCATGTAGAGCAGCACATTGCTGGTGTAAATAAAAGCAATGACCACCACCAGTAATACACTCAAAACCAACACCGGAGTCGTGCCCTTTTGTTCTCTTTTTTTGAATGAAACAAAATAGAATCCGTAGTAAGCGACAATTAACAACACAATGACCGAAAACCAGACCCAACCGGACAGGATGGTTGCCGTGTACATAAACTGGCCGTACAGCACCTGCATGAACAAAAGAGGCGCCACGCCCAGAGTAATGGTGGCCGGCAACAGGTTGGGCAATTTATGTTTTAAATTTTCGTACAGTTGATTGTACATTTCATTTTGCCTTTTCCATTTGGCCAGCAAAGCAATAACGGCTCCGCCCAACATCATGTTCATGGCCAGAATGTGTAACAAAAATGTTATCAACAACAGTAACTTGAAAAGCCAGAATGGGCCGGGTATGGGATTGGGATCAATAGTTGGAATAAAATCTTGGGCGTTCATAGTTCCTCCGAAAATGGTTATCGATTTTGAAACCACTGGTACAGAGCGGCCTTTTGCTCCGGGCTAAGTTTCAGGGCCGGCATTTGTTCCATCAAATCCGGTAACTGGTCGAGCGTTTCCATGGCTTCTTCGCGCTCCAGGTCTTTGAACAAAACCACTGCCGGATCATCAATTGAATTTTGATGACAGACTCCGCAATAGTGTGTGAACAAAGCCTCGCCGGATTGTACTGACTGCGGTTGAACCTTTGATGACAGGCTGGCCAGGTAGCGGGCCAGAGCTAATCGTTCCTGATCATTGCCGGCAAAAGGCGGCATGATGCCATTGCGCATCAAATCGATGCCCTTCAACATTTCGGCAATCACATCCTCATCCCATTGGTGTTGTTCGATGTAGCGTTGAACGCCGCGGTAGGCCGTTGTGGTATGGCAGCCCATGCACTGTAGACGAAAGATTTCCTTTCCGGCCTGTTCCATGTTCTGTTCCGTAATCTGCCGATGTTGCACCCATCTGGCAACCTGCAGCATGCCCTTTTCCTGCAGATTTTCCGTATTGAACCCACCGTCTCCGGGCATAGAGCTTGCATAAACGGAATTGCCGTACACGTAGCCATAAATCACATACGGTTTGCGAATGGCTTCGCGCACAAACTCAAACGACCACATGGTAACAAAGGCCGTAACGGTAATCAACAAAGCGAAAACAAAGGGCGCTCTGGAAGGTTTTAACAGTGCCAGAACCGCAAAGGCAAAGGTCAGCAAGGCAAAGAGAACCATTAATTTTAAGTAGAGCGTAGCCGTGGGCATCAATCCTTTGGCGTTTAACCACACCTCCTGCGGAATGGCGCTTCTGTACCACAGTGCCGCCAGAGCTACCAGAACAAAGGCCGGTACAATCCAGATCAGGCTCCACCTGACGATGTTCGCTTTCAAGCTTTCATCCTTCTGGCGCGTGGCCGTGAGTAAGGCGTAAATGCCAGCCAGAGCCAGGGAGAACAAAAAACGCGTTAGCAAAGAAGGCCAGTAAGTGGGATTTAAAAAGCCATCCCAGAACCGGTGTGTTTGCAAAAAATCGCCTGGAGTCAGCATAAAACTAACCATTCCATTGATCACAACCATGCTCATAAAGGCAGCCACAAAATAGATCCAGCCGTAGATCAAATGCAGTTTCCGATCCACTTTTTGCCATCCGTACAGATAAAGCAAAGCGGCTGTTATTTCAATGAAGAAAAAGACCCATTCAATGGCCCAGGCCCAGACAAAGATGTGAATCAGGTTACTGGTGGCTGTGGGCTGAATAAGGCCGATGGTAAACCAGATTCCCACGCCCGTTACCGCGCCAAAGACTACCGTGACCAGCACAAAAAAGCGCGTGTGTTTTTTCAACCATTCCAGCAAAGGGGCATTGTTTTCCCGATAGGCCTTGTGTTCGGTAAGCACCAGAAACAGACCGCCGCCCACGGCAAAATGCGACACAAACACATGCACAACCGAAACGACGGCCATCAGGATGCCTGAGCCAAAGGCTACTTCCCACACGGGATAATTCATCTTTCCTCCATAACCTTTGTTTGGACTAAATCCGACTTAAAATGTTAAAAAATCCTCAGGATAAAAGCAAATGTAGATAGGACAGCAAAAAATGGCGGTTGAGCGCTCTGTCTCAATTCCCCTCGTTGCGCTGATTTTAAGCGCTCAGGCGGATGTGATTGGAATAGATCCAGGGGCGATCTCCCTTTTTCACCTCCACGCGGTAAACGCCTCTACCCGGAGCTTTGAAAACTACCTTTTTACCGCTGGCCCGGGTTATGGGGCGGCCGTTACCAATCAACAGGACACGGGCTTTTTCTGGCAGTACAATTTCCAGATCAGTGGGTTGCTGAAAAGGCAGGCTCTGGCCCATGGTAGCCTGTCCCTGATCATTCCGGGCCCAAAAAGAAAAGCCTTCGGCCTCTCCTAAATAATTGTGGGAGATAAAACAGCGGGCTTCTTTCAGCGCCTGGAAAATTTCCTGCAAAGATCGTTGCACGTCCTGGCCCACAGTGATCGGTTGTGTGGTCAGCACATGGGTGCGAATGGTTCGGAAGGAGACTTTGTACCGGAACACACGGATGGAAAAGGGCCCCCAGAGTCGATGTAAAAAACCGTGTGCATCTACCCCGCCAATGCCCACCACTTTTCTTTGTAAATTCAGGGAATCCCAGCGGGCCAGGGTTTCTGGCTTGGGAGAAACGATGGAACGTCTGGGATGCCAGATGCGCCAGAGTTTGTTGAAATGCGTTAATCCTTCCATCCACTCCGACATCTGATTCCAGATTTCAATACCATGAAACAGATCGGAATTCCATAGGGTCCAGGGGTAAGGCGGGTATTGGGAAATGTGGTCGCGCGACTCATCCGGATGAGCGATAATGCCCAGCCCACCGGCCTGGTGCACGCGTTTGACGTACTCTTCTGCTGTCAGATGAGGGCCCAGTTCCTCCTCCAGCCCAAAAGTCAGGTAGTGATTTCTATCCTGCGCATCGTTAACCTCATTGCCCACGCCCACTAACAGATTCCCATACCAGCCTTCAAATCCCTCATACTTGCCTTTCAGGGTATTGTGATCGGTAATCAACAGAAAATCCACGCCCACTTCGCGGGCAATCTGGGCAATTTCCGGAATGGGCCGCGTGCCGTCACTAAAAACGGAATGCACATGAATAATGCCCTGGTAATGGAAATACTTTTCATCACTCCAGCTCAAGAATCAATCTCCCTAACATGGTTCCCAGACAATCGGCAAGTAGATCCTTCCAGGAAAAAAAATTACTCTTTTGCGCGGAATCGTGCAGTTCTTTGCCCACCCCCAGAGAAATCGAAAAACCAATGGCCAGGGTTCGGCTCTTTTTGCGTTGCAGGCCAAATTGCTGTTCCAGGGTTTTGGCGCTGCCAATGGTTGCCATCATACTCCCTAAACAATGCAACCCTTTGTCCGGAGCAATCCAGAGGTCCCGTTTTTTTGCCTGACAGGTGTCGCCGGTAGAGAACCGGCCGGCCGAGGCCTGCAGCGGAAGAAAAAACAGGATCAGCAATAAAAGCAGAACATTAAAATCTGATTTGCGCATGGAATCCTAAAAAATTGTTTTGAAACACAGGCACGAATGTCCATTCAAGCGCCTCATCAAATTTGTAAAGATAGGCACTGGCAAAGGCGTCTGCTGAGGTTAACAGATAGGCCGCCCCAAAATACCAGAGATATTTTGACCTTTCATCGCGGTACTTTGTCTGGCGCGTTGAATGATAGTTCACATCGGCCTGATGGGCGCGAAAGGCCAGGTAAACATCGGTCAGAAAAAAAGCGGCCGCCTTCCAGTAAGAATGCGTGTAAAGCTGGCCCCAGCCCGGCAGCATGGCCGATCGCAGGGCGGCCCCCCACGGCGATTTTAACGGTTTGTCAGAAAACAGCCCCCCCTGCCAGCCGGTGGGGCTTTTGCGAAAGCCCTCGTCTGCCACATCGATTACATTGGTCAGATGAACAAACAGAGCAGCGCTTAAATTCCAGCGAAAGGCATTAAGGTGGCGCCTGGCCTTCCCTTTATTGTAGTGGTAGAGATGGAAAAAGGCGTTGTAGTAAAAGTGTAAACTGCCAAAATAGAAAATGGCGCCCGGCCACAAGCGCTCCTGTTCAACCTGGCCCCAGCCCGGAATGATGAGCGACTTCAGCGTGCTGCTGAGCGGATTCAGAGCCTGTGTCGAATCCTGAGCTTGCACGGCTCTTGCTCCGCCAAAAGTACACAAGGCCCAAAGGAGAATGATGAGCAAACCATGGATCGATTTTTTCATTTTCATCAAGCAATAATTTCTAATCCGCGAGGGATTATTTCCACTTCCAGTTTTTGTATTTGCAACGACAGTAACTCGCCATCCACATGTACGGCAAACGGTGTACGGGACTCAATGCTCAAACGGTCGGTCCGGTGCATTTCTACCCGCGGGTCTTCTTTGTGCTTTCCGCTGTAAACCTTGAGCAAATTTTTGAGGATGGAAACCATGGGCATATTCTGGATCAGACACAGATCAAATAATCCGTCGTCGATCTCGGCATCGGGCGTCAGATAAAAACCACCGCCCATGCTCACGCCATTGCCCACAGACACCATAAAATAATCATCCACCCGGGTAGTGCCGTTAAAATTCAGCGTCAGGGGCACAGGCTGGTAATCTTTCAGGGTGCGTAACACCGAATAGAGATAGATGGCATTGCCCCGCAGGCGCTGCACCTTTAAGCTGGTATGGACCACCCAGGCATCAAAACCGATGCCCACGCCATTCAGGAAGTACCGTTCATTCGCTTTGCCAAAATCAATGCGCTTTTTTTGGCCACGTAGTAAAATTTCCAGCGCTTCATCAAAATGGAAAGGGATGTTCATGGCCCGCGCAAAGTCATTGCCACTGCCAACCGGAATGACGCCCAGGGCGGTACCGGTCTGAGCCATGCCATTCAGCACTTCGTTCATGGTCCCATCTCCGCCGACTGCCACCACAACGGCGTGCGTTTTTACTCCCTGTTCGGCTAATTCAATGGCATGTCCCGGCCGTTCGCTCCAGTGCATTTCAAACTCAATGTTTAATTGTGACAGGCGATTATGTAATCGTTCACCTAAAACTTTGCCTTTCCCCCGGCCTGAAACAGGATTGACAATAAAAAAATAATTCACACTCCCCCTTATTTTTTTTCTGCAATACAATCAACTTCGATTAAAACATCTTTGGGCAGGCGGGCCACCTCCACCGTTGAACGGGCCGGAACAGACTTGCCAAAATAGGCGCCGTAAATTTCATTCACCCGCCCAAAATCATTCATATCCTTTAAAAAAATGGTCGTTTTAAGCACATGATCCAGATCGGATCCCGCGGCTTCCAGAACCGCTTTTAAATTTTCAAACACCTGTTTGGCCTGAGCTACTACATCGCCTTCAATCAGCGAATTGGTTTGCGGATTAATGGCAATTTGGCCGGACGTAAAAATGAGATTGTTCGATTCTATGGCCTGGGAGTAGGGACCAATGGGCGCAGGCGCTTTATCGGTTCGGATGGGTTTCATTACCTCTTCCTCCTTTGCTAAACAGAGTATTCCAATAAAAACTTGAAAATAGCAAAGGTTGCTCAATGAGTCAATATTTTATTGGGCAAGCTTTTTCAGATATTCCTTTAAAAAGTTCATGCCCACACTTTTGGCTTTTCACCAGATTATTCCTGCTGAAACGATTTGACGTGTATTTAATTCCCGAAAAGTGGGATGAGAAATCCATTTCAATCCGGGTATTTCATTAATATCCCACTTCGGTTGGGGAAGGCAGGATAACGCCCCCAAAAAAAGTTTTCTCCGTTTTGCACGTCCCTTTCACTCCGCTCATCGGTCGAAATAATAATGAGTGAGTCTTCGTGCGGAGCGCCATTCTGATCCCACTTCAGCGATAGAAGAATTCCTTACACATTGTAAGGTAATTGTGAGTTTAACGTTAATCAGTTAATGAGGCTTTATCGGTATTGGCAATAACTCTCCTTCGGCATCGTTTCCCCCCCCCTCCCAGATTTTTATTCTGTGAAGGTGAGCAAATTGTGCCGCTTTGCTGAGTTTTACTCTGATATGTTAAGATATTTTGCAATCTTTACGCACTTTGTGAATGCTTTGCTCTTACCAAAGTCTCGATCTGAAGCTCGAGTTGCGTTGCGTTTGCGTGTGTTCCGGTGGAAGGGATTCTTCTTCCCGCTAAAGCGGGAGAAGAATGACATGCCGGCACAGGCCTTCACCGCCTGAGCAAACTTGCCACTTGGTAAATTAATTCGTAATTCGTAATTTTAAATTTTTAATTAAAATTGCTCTTTTGCTTGTCCGGCTGCCACGGCCAGACGGGCCTGTCCGGCTGCATGACGGACGCCCTCTGTGGTTTTTTAAAGGTTTCTGCTTTGCTGCCTTAGATATTAGCGACAATCCATTTTACCGACGTTCAAACACCGCATCAAAGGCCTGAGCCGAGGGTTTAAAATCCAATTTTCTGACAAATTCAAGCGCTTCCCGGGCTCCGTGTTCGCGTTCCATGCCGCTGTCTTCCCATTCTACGGATAGCGGTCCCTGATAGCCGATGGCATTTAACGTGCGAATGATCTCTTCGAAGTTCACCTGCCCCCGACCTAACGAACGAAAATCCCATCCCCGTTCCGGATGTCCGAAATCCAGATGGGAAGACAGAATCCCGCTACGCCCATCCAATTGTAGGGCTGCGTCTTTCATGTGTACATGGTAAATGCGTTCCGGATATTCACGTAAAAAGAACACTGGATTAACCATCTGCCAGTGTAGATGGCTGGGATCAAAATTGAAGCCAAAAGTCTTTCTTCCGCCAACCGCTTCCAGGGCTTTTTTTGCCGTCACAATGTCAAAGGCGATTTCTGTGGGGTGAACTTCCAGGGCAAACCGGACGCCATTCTCATCAAAGACATCCAGAATGGGATTCCACATCTGGGCGAAATAGGTAAAGCCTTGCTCAATCATTTCCTGCGTAACAGGCGGAAAGGCATAAAACATGTGCCAGATAGAAGAGCCTGTAAAGCCATTGACCACAGAAACGCCTAAGTTTCTGGCTGCTATGGCTGTCTTTTTCATGGCTTCCACCGCCCACTGGCGTTTCTTTTCGGCATCGCCTTTGCAATGCGCCGGAGCAAAGGCATCGGAACGACTGTCATTGTTTGGATCGCACACTAACTGGCCAGCCAGATGATTGCTGATGGCCCAGACCTTCAGGTTGTATTTTGCCAGCATTTCCAGCTTTTGTTCACAGTAGGTCCGATCAGTGGCGGCCTTTTCCACATCCAGATGGTCACCCCAGCAGGCCAGCTCCAGACCATCATATCCCCATTGTGCCGCTTTGCGGGCCAGCGTTTCCAGCGGTAAATCCGCCCATTGCCCGGTGAATAGTGTTACCGGTCTTGCCATTTTTATCTCCTTTATTAGATGATTTTCATAGAGTTTTGCAAAATGCACAGTCACGCTATTGAGAATCCCGCTTTAGCAGGTGAGAGCTTTTTAACTTCAATAAATCCAGAAGATTTCTGATCTCCCCTGTCAGCGGGATTTTCAAACTGCCTCTAAAAGGTACAATTTGCATGCCTATTGGACCTCCACTTAATCTCTTAAAGCCTTTCTGTTGGCCCGTGCTCTGTTTAAAAGGAAAAAATATTCCTGGATGCCAGTGGCCATTTTCTGTCCTGCTTCTTTGGTCAGCGCACAACTCTCTTCATCCAAGATCGGGCATCTTTAGCCACACTGCGCCTTGCCTGGCGCTTTGCACCACGGTTTCAATAAACTGCATGCCGCGTAAACCATCATGCACCTCCGGAAAATCGAGGGCCAGAGGATCGGGCCTGGTGTGCGCAAGGCGTGCCATCAACACATCGGCGAAGTTGTTGTAAATATTGGCAAAGGCTTCAATAAAGGCCTCGGGATGTCCGGCAGGCAGACGCGTGGCTCGGGCGGCAGCCGGGCTGTAGTCTGCCACATAGCCATTGCCCCGTTTCCAGACCTGCACAGGCGCATCCATTTCTTTAACATGAAGATAATTCGGATGCTCCTGGTGCCATTCCAGGCTCTTCTTCTCGCCGTAAACCCAGATAGCGAGATTATTCTCTTCGCCTACGGAAATCTGACTGCAATGCAAGATGCCTTTCGCTCCGTTTTCAAAATGCAGCAGCACATTGCCATCATCGTCCAGCAACCTGCCATCCACAAATGTGGTTAAATCGGCTAACAATTCGGTTATTTTTAAGTTCGTAATGTACTCCATTAGGTTTTCGGCGTGGCTGCCGATATCCCCCATGCTGCCGGCAGCACCGCTCTGTTTGGGATCGGTGCGCCAGGCGGCCTGCACCTGCCCGCTGCGTTCCAGAGGTGTGGCCAGCCAGCCCTGGGGATATTGCACTACCACCTTGCGGATATTCCCCAGCTCACCGTTTTTAACCATGTCTCTGGCCAGTTTTACCATCGGGTAACCGGTGTAATTGTGTGTTAAGGCAAACAGCAAACCGCTTTGTTCTACCACTTGCTTCAGTTGCCGGGCCTGATCGCTATTGAGGGTCATCGGTTTATCGCAAACCACATGAAATCCGGCCTGTAAAAAATCTCGAGCAATAGGAAAATGCCAGTTGTTTGGAGTCACAATAGTTACAAAATCGATGCGCTCGCCTGCAGGAAGTTCTTTCTCTTTTTCAATCATTTCCTGATAGCTGCCGTACACGCGCCGCGGATCGAGAAAATAGTCTTTGCCTCTCTGTCTTGATTTTTGAGCGTCCCGACTGAAGGCTCCGGCAACCAGCTCGATTTTTCCGTCTAAAATGGCTGCTTTGTAGTGGACAGCCCCGATAAAAGAGCCTGGGCCGCCCCCAACCATGCCCATCCGCAATTTTCGATCCAGCATGGGCCCTCCTGACCATGTTTGTTTTCACCTAAAACTTTCTACTAAAATAACCACAGGATGTATTTCAGGCAAATGAAAAAGATATTTCTGTTGTACCATAAAACGGCCAGAAGGTAATCGCAATTGATTTTCTGGCTGAGTTGCCTACTTGGACAAAGTATCTGGCTCTAAAAAACGACCCTCTCTAGAAAATCCATCCTCATTCAATACCAACCAGAGTCATATCGTAACACATATTTCGAATGTTTCCCCGAGCCTTGAGCTCACCGGCACGGCTGTTTTAAAAATACGTGTTCGTTAAATTGTAAAGGATGATCTACTCTGGCAAAGAAAATAACAGGCGTTCCTGCTCTACCAGACCATTCATTTGATAATTGATCCGCCATTCGATAAAGCTTGTCATGAGAAAATCTGGAGAGGTGTAACTCTAAGGCAGCATAGCCGCAACCTTTAAAAAACCGCAAAGGGCGCAAAGAAATTATTTGCCCTCACCCCCTCGATCCCCCTCTCCCAGAATAAAAATCTGGGAGAGGGGGAAGCCTTGTGTGGAAAATTTTCTTAATTGTCCGGCAGCTACAGCCGGTTAGAACGAAGCTGAGATCCAGATTCTCGGGGACGGGCCCGTCTGGCTGGCGCAGCCGGACGGGCAAAGCATTCACAAAGTGAGCAAAGATTTCAAACAGAAAATTGCAAAATATCTTAATATATCAGAGTAGAACTCAGCAAATCTGCACAATTTACTCCCCCTTCCCTTGTATTAAAGAAGGGAAGGGGGCCGGGGGGTTAGGATCTTCGATACAAAAATTTTCGCACGTTAAAGTAATGGATCTTTTAAAGGAAGTATTCTAAAAGCTCTTCGATGGCGCTTTGCTGCTTGACTCAGCGTAAGGTCGCTCATTCAGGTGCACCAGACGGCTAACAATCAACAGTTTGGCTGTTTTAACATCCTTTTCGTTAAAGTTCAGTTATTCTAAGTCATTCTTTTTTACTTAAATTTTGTTCAAGGTGGCCAAAAAGCACCTTCTCTCCCGGGGGGGAAACTTCATGGCGCTATTTTGTGCCGATTTGAGATACGGGAGAGTGGGAGTCAGCTGTGGACTTTATTCCTGGCAGATTTCAGGCTGCGCAACACGGAATTTATTTTTAAAAAATAGTCATCGTATTCCTGTGCTTTTTCCAGATACTGGATGGACTTATCAATATCACAAAACAGATAAAGCATGCCCAATATTAAGGCTTCCCTGGGGCTCAGGCTTGTTGAAGGATTCGTTTGTTCCCATGTTCTAACCATTTCAGGGCAGGGGCAATCGTCCCAATAGGGATCCGTATTAATGATGAGGAAAGGGTCTTCACTAACTAATTCAAAAAATAATTGGAAGGCCTTATCCACTTTCCCCAGAGCGTTGTAACAAATGATCAGCTTTTTTTTGATATGGTTGCTTGTATTGCCGCGCACCATTTCCTTTTCCAAAATGGGCACTGCTAAATCAAATTTTCTGGCAATAAAATATCTGTTGGCTAACATTTCTGACATGATGCACCTCTTGGCTAATCATTTCAAATTCCGTGCCACGTGCCTGAGCACCGCTAAATCAAGGGTTTCTGCTTTTGTAAAATTTTTTGTTTGGAACAAAATATTCACTCATGAAACAATTAGTTCAAATATTTGAAACACTTATTCTTCAATCAAACCATAAGCGCGCATCTTTCGCCACAGCGTAGTGCGGCCTATGCCTAAAATTTCGGCTGCCTTTGACCGATTCCATTTGACTCTTTCCAGGGTTTGACAAATCAGCTTGGCTTCCGAAGACTCTGTCGGTGCAGGTTTTTCAACAGCAGGCATATGAGGATCGAAGTAACACTCCGTGTGCAGGCGAACATTTGGTGGCAATTTAGAAGCATGAATAATGGCTCCTTTTGTCCGGGCAAAAGCATATTCAATGGTGTTTTCCAGTTCCCGTACATTGCCTGGCCAGGAATAGTTAATTAACAAATCCATGGCTTCATCATCAATTTCTTTAATTTTTTTACCCGTTACCAGAGAGAATTTTTGAATGAAATAGCGCACCAGATGTGGGATATCGCATTTTCTCTCCCGCAAAGGCGGCACGTAAATAGGAATCACATTTAGACGATAGTACAAGTCTTCCCGGAAGCGCCCGGCCAACATCTCTTTGCGCACATCTTTGTTGGTGGCAGCAATAATGCGCACATCCACCTTGCGTGTAATCGATTCGCCCACTCTCTCGAAAGTCCCCTCCTGTAACACGCGCAAAAGCTGTACCTGCATCTGTAGAGGCATCTCGGCAATTTCATCTAAAAAGATGGTGCCGCCATCAGCCAGTTCAAAACGGCCAATTCGATCTTTGACGGCATCGGTAAAGGCCCCTTTTACATGTCCAAACAGTTCGCTGGCTAACAAATCCGGAGGGAAAACCGAACAGTTCACCTTAATAAATGACCGGTCCCTTCTTTTACTGGTTTTCTGAATGGCATTGGCCACCAATTCCTTGCCCGTCCCCGATTCGCCCTGAATCAGAACGCTGGAATCGGAGTCCGCCACTTCTTCAATTAAATTGTAGATTTCCTGCATGGACTTATGGGTGCCGATAATGCCATGAAAATTGGTGCGGGTGATCAGATTTCTATGAATCTCTTCCATATAGCTCATGTCCCGGAAGCTGACAACCCCGCCAATGGGTTCGTTCTGCTCATCCCGCAAAATCGCGGCATTGAGTTTAATCTTGATGGTTCTGCCAGAAGCATGAGTCATTTCGCTTTCCAGATCAAACACATTCTTACCATTTTCCAGCACTTTCTGGATCGGACAATCGTCAAAGCAGCGTGAAGTTTTAAAAATATTTTTACAGTAATCGCCTAAAACATTTTCGCGTTTTAAGCCCAGCATCTGTTCCGCGGCGCGATTTAGGGTTTGCACGCGAAAATTCTTATCCACGGTAAACAGCCCTTCCCCCAAAGAATCGAGAATGACTTCGGTAAATTTCCCATTCTGTAATTTAGAAGCCATGTTTCACCTTCCTGAAACAACTGAAAAGATTTGTTTCATAATTTAATCAACACCGGACAAAAGTCCAAATCATTTTGAGAACTATTTCATTTTAAAAACCGTAACATCCCGGGCTGTCAGCGTGTTTTTTACGGGACTCATTTTCCAGCATGTTTGCGGGCCACAGAGGCAAAATTAGAAGTGTGTGACTTATTTTTTTAAATTGCTCCAATATGATTGAATAACAGGAGGACGATTATGTCGGTTTCGGTTTGTAACGGGCGCATTGAAGTCCGGACAAAGGGATTTAATGACATTGTTGATCTGACCCCTCAGGTGCGCCAATTTGTTCGTAAACATGGTTTAAAAGAGGGGCAATTACTGATTTTCATCAATGGTTCAACGGCGGCCATTAGCACCGTGGAATATGAACCCGGATTGCTGAGGGACATTCCTGAAATGATGGAAACCCTGGCCCCCATGAACAAACGCTACCACCACGATGACACCTGGCATGATGGCAACGGCTACGCCCACCTGCGTTCCACCTTAACAGGCACTTCTTTTACAGCGCCAGTCATCGACGGCCAGCTGGTCCTGGGAACATGGCAACAGATCATATTAATGGATTTTGACAACACCAGTCGAACCAGAAACGTGATTTTGCAATTTGTTGGAGAAATAGCCTGATCGTTACGGCCGTCGAGCTAAGAAAATGGCCCGGCGGGGACGCGGATGGCCTTCGATAGTCCGTTGATCATCTTCAGGATGTAAAAAATCCGGCAAGGATTCGAAGGTCATCCAGCCCGTCTTCCTTTGTTCATCCGTGCTGGTTACACTCACATCGATTAAATGGACATCGGTAAATGCAGCGCGCTTCAACCAGCTTTCCAGGGTTGGCGGCGAGGGGATGAACCAGACGTTCCGCATTTTGGCGTAGCGCCCTTGCGGTACGAGTACCGTATCTGCAGGGCCTTCGATGACCAGAGTCTCCAGCACCAATTGTCCGCCGCTCCTCAAAAGGGACTTCAGTTTAAACAAATGGTCAAACGGTGAGCGGCGATGATACAGAACGCCCATGGAAAAAATGGTGTCGAAACATTGAAGATTCGCTGGAAGATCATCCATCCCCAGAGGCAAAACCTGTACCATGGGGTCATCGATGTATTTTTGCATGGCAGCAAACTGGTAAACGTATTTCAGATAAGGATCGATTCCCAGAACCAATCGGGCGCCGGCGCCGCGCATGCGCCAGCAAAAGTAGCCATTGCCGCTGCCCACATCCAGCACCAAACGATTGTCTAAAGGATCGATGAGATCTTTCAAACGGTTCCACTTCCAATTAGAGCGCCACTCGGTTTCAATCCAGATTCCGAAAAACGAGATTGGACCTTTCCGCCAGGGATGTAAGCCGCGCAATTGTTTTTCCAGATGCCGCCTGGCAGATGCCTCCAGATCCGTTTTACGCCCGATGAGAATGGCGTCCTCTCTCAGAGAGATTAACGAAGGTTTTGCTTCGGGTAGAGCTTTCAGCGTGCTTTCCCATTGCTCAATATCTTTGTTTTTTTCTGGTTGCAAGGCCGAAACACACTGCTTGTGTAAGGTGTTCACCCAATCCTCCGATATTCCTTCCTGGTGTGCCAGGTAATTCAGGAAAGGTTTGTAATCAATCATTTGATGGCCGCCATTGAAATGAAATTAAGATTCTGATACCACCGGTAACAGCGCCTGAAGCCAACCGACAACAACCTTGACCGGTGTTCTTCAAAGGTTTCCGGAATGAGCACATTTTCCAGCGTACTACGCTTTTGACTGATTTCCAGGTTGCTGTAGCCATGCGCTTTTTTGAAGGCCAGATGCAAGGCATTCTGAAAGGCCTGTTCCCGGTCATCTTCAAAAATGATTTTTTCGGAAAGGATTAGGATGCCGCCGGGCAACAAGCCGTCAAAAATGCGTTGCAGGGCTGTCCTGCGCTTTTTGGGCGCCACAAATTGGAGAGTAAAATTGAGAACCACTATCGAAGCCCTGATTATCCGAACATCCCTAAAATCAGCGCAGATTAAATGCAGCGGTGTTCTTACATTTTTCAAATATTTGCGGCTCTCTTTGATCATATCCAGCGAATTGTCGATGGCAAAGAGATGCACCCCGGGTTTATTGATTCCCTGACTCATGGCCAGGCTGGCAGCGCCCAATGAACTCCCTAAATCGTAACAATAACTGTTGGGCTGCACATGGTAGGCGCTCAGCAAACTGATGCCCTGCAAAATTTCGTGGTAACCGGGCACGGAACGACTGATCATGTCCATAAAAACACGGGCTACCTTTTTGTCAAATTTAAAGCCGCTGATCTGCTGCAAAGGTCTGGCGTAAATGTTGTCCCTGGAATTCATCGGAATCCAATTACTTCGTTCAACGCCCCAAAGTTAGCAAAAAATGACATTCAAGGAAAGGAGACAAACTGACAAAACATGAGGGTGTGTTGGTTTGTACACAATTAAGAGGGATTTTTTTAGAATATCTTCGTCACAAGGTCAAACGCTTTAGCGTTTTACAATCTTCTAGCCACGGCCCCTCACATTTGCGCTCCTCATTCTGCAAAACAGGTGGGTAGTAATTTAGCCTGCCACTGAAACGGATTCCTTCATGCATGGAGACTCAAGCTCAAGCTCGAGTTACGTTGTGCGAGCTAATTGAATGTCAATGTAAAGGATTCTTTACCCAAATGAATCGCTGTTTAGAATACTTCCTTCAAAAGATGTAATGCATTAGCGTGCGAAAATTTTTATGCTGAAGATCCTAACCCCCCGGCCCCCTTCCCTTTTTTTAAAGGGAACAGGGCCGGGGGATGGGGTTTAAAACAAATGCTTCGCCCTCACAAAGTCGCGGATTGAAGCAAGAGTTACATTGCTCTTTCGAATGGTCTGCCAATGTAAGGGATTCTCAGAATGACATGCCGGCACGGTTCCTCACCGCCTGGGCATAAGTTGCCCCCTCGCAAATTAATTCGTAATTCGTAATTTTTAATTTTTAATTTAAAAATACTTCCCTGTGCGCTCTGTGGTTGTTTAAATCCCAGAGGAAATGTTTTGGGTTGCGGCTCTGCTGCCTTAGATCTTTAAATGGAGATCACCTCCCCCCTAAACTTTTAAACACCTAAACTCCTAAACTCCTAAACTTCTAAACTACTAACCCCACCTTCCCTCTCGGCTTCTGTTTAATATTTTTCAATAAAATGATCAGTTTTCATTTTTCAATTGAACCTCACGCGCTTTTTTTCTATATTCTTCTTTTATCATGAAGAAAACATAATTAATAGGAGTGTGTATGTTCAAAAACCATCCCAAAGGATTGATGACCCTGTTCTTCACGGAGATGTGGGAACGGTTTGGTTTTTACACCATGTTGGCGGTGTTTACGTTGTACATGGATGAAGTATTCGGTTGGTCCGATACTTACAAAGGGCAGGTTTATGGTATCTATCTGGCTTTTGTCTATTTTACGCCTATTGCCGGAGGCTGGATTGCCGACCGCTTTTTGGGCTACCGCAACACGATTAAGCTTGGGGCGCTTGTACTGGGATTTGGCTATGCTTTATTGGCTTTGTCCAATGTCAATCGAGTGTGGCTGTTTTTTGTTGCTCTGGGTGTGATCATTATTGGCAATGGCTTATTCAAAGCCAATATCTCTGTTCTGGTTGGGAATCTCTATCCTTTAGGCAGTCCTCATAAGGATGCCGGTTACAATATCTTTTACATGGGCATCAATTTAGGTGCATTTCTGGCTCCCCTGGCTGCTACAGCTTTGCACAAGTACTTTGGCACCTATCAAAGCGCTTTTGCCGCTGCTGCCGTAGGCATGCTTTTGTCTTTTATTGTATTTGAAATCTGGAAAGCCAATTACATGCATGCCGATCACGCCTCCGCCGAAAACAAAGCCGATGAGAGCACACGGGAAGAGCGCATGGATCCGGCCATCGAAAGAGAACGCATTTTTGCCCTGCTAACCATCTTTGCCATTGTCATCTTTTTCTGGATGTCCTTTCATCAGAACGGATTTGCCTTGACTCTTTTTGCCAAACGCTCCATCATTAAGCATGAGTGGCTTAAACCAGAAACCTATGCCACCTTTAATCCTCTTTTTATTCTGATTTTAACACCCTTTATTGTTGCCTTTTGGGGCTGGCTGAATAAGCAGGGCAAAGAACCTTCCACACCGGCCAAAATCGGCTGGGGTATGTTTATTTCCGCTCTGGCCATGGTTATTATGATTGTAGCCTCTGCCATGGGCGGCGATGCGGATGCCAACAACATGTCGCCCATGTGGTTAATTTCAACCTATTTCGTCATTACCATAGGCGAACTCTGTTTAAGTCCCATGGGGTTGTCTTTCGTCTCAAAAGTGGCGCCGCAGCGCATGCGCGGTTTAATGATGGGCGGCTGGTTTGGCGCCACGGCCATTGGAAATTACCTCTCCGGTTTTATTGGCGGTTTTTACAATACGTTAACCCACACCCAGTTTTTTACTATTCTAACGGTCTTATTGCTAATTTCGGCCTTTATGGTTAAGGTGTTTTTAAGAAAATTAGAACACGCTACGCGAGGTACCTGAGAAAGATAAAAAGTGGAGTAAGCTAGAGGGGACTTTACAGTCCCCTTTATCTTTGATTCAATTCATTAACCGCGTCTTTGACGCTATCGCGCATCTGGAAAACTTTATTCATCTGTGAGATGGACATAATGCTATTGATTTTGGGTGAAATTTCGGCCAAAATCAGCTGTCCTTTTTTTTCATGGATCGATTTGTAACATTTGAGTAATGCGCCCAGTCCCATGCTGTTTAACCAGCGGACATTTTTCATATCGATTACAAATAATCTTACCCCTTCATTTAGCAAGCTGGTTACATGTCCTTCTAACTGGTTCGTCTCCGGAGGGCCCATTAATTTCCCATGAAGTTTTAAAACAGCCACTTTGAGCTGGATGGTTTCTTTTATTTTCATGGATCGCTCCCCTTTTTGTTTTCGTATTTTAAGGCCGGTTGCTCAACTTAATTAATAAATTTTCGTGAATTTTATCGATTTCTTTAAAAGGACCTTCATAATGATTAACGATAAAGGAAAAAATAATCCAGTTGCCATTTCTGTCTTTCAGATAACCAGAATGGCTGCGGACGCCTTCGATCAAACCAGACTTAATTCGGGCATTTTTTGCCAGATTTGTTCCCACCCCCCAATCTTTAAAATACCCCACATCTTCAGGATCGCCAGCCAGTGATATGGAGTTTAAATAATCTTCAAAAACAGGTTCGGAGCGCATGGCATTTAAAAACTGAACCATGGTTTTAGGGGAAATGGCATTGGTGGGCGCCAGACCGCTTCCGTCCGAGAGATGCAAGCCCTCGGTATTGACGTTTAAATCAGTTAACGTTTCCATGATCACCTTGACGCCGTGTTGTGTGCTGCCATCGCCATTTTCGGAAATGGAAAGAGCCTTAACAAGTAGTTCGCAGTACAAATTGATGCTCCGTTTATTGATCTGTTCAATAATCCTTTTTAAAGGGGGCGAAGAAGTCTCGGCCAATAAAATTCGTCTTTGAGCCTTAAAGGCCTGTTGCGTTTTGGTAGCCCGTCCCTGTACCGAAATACCGTGATGCTCTAAGGCCTGCAGAAATTTTTGGGCCGCAAACAGGGCAGGATCGGGGATCGATCCCTTAATGGTGAAGGAATCGACACCTGCCGGAATGGTGCCAAATACTCTGGCGTTGAATTGTTCGGGCGCACAATAGATGTAGGCGTTATCTCCACTGTTTGGCGGGCCGGTAAGTACGTGATTTTCAAAGTTCAGGCCAGGTACCGTAGGCCGTGTTCTTAAAATCTGTGCCGGTTGGCCTGCAATGGTTCCCGGCTTAAAAATCAGATAGTACAGATTGTCATGGATGGTTAATGCCGGCGAAGAAGCGCCATAGTAGTTGCCTATGTCAACCCACAGCCAGTTATCGGGAAGAGAACGCGCTTCAAATAGCGAAATGTCTGCTACGATATTGCCCTCAATAGCCTTAATGTGCTTCTCCCGCAAAGCCTGAACCCAGGTCTGGAGGAGAGAATCAAAACCCAAACTCCCCTTTACCACATTGGACCCTAAAGTGGGATCGCCACCGCCCTGAATAATGATATTTCCTCTCAAATGTCCCTGGTTATCGATGATGCCATCAGAATACAGTTGCGTCTTGAAACGATAATCTGCTCCCAATTTTTTTAAGGCCACGCCGGTAGTCACCAATTTTAAACAAGAAGCGGGGGCCAGGGCATAGGCGCTGTGATAATCAATAATTGGTTTACGCGTATCGGCCTCAATGGCCAGCAAGGCCCATTGGGCATTGTTTAATAATTTCGTTTTCTGCTTTTGCGCAATCCAGTTCAGCAAATCAGCGCTCTTAAGCTGGAATGAAATAGAAAACAACATGGCCAGGATTAAAAATAAGCGTGAAAGTCTCATGATCAAGCCTCCAATTGGTTCAGGACTATTTTAAATAATTTTGAGGATTAAGTAAAAAACTTTTACGACAGCATAGCCATGAATATATGGAAGAGCATTTTTCAATTAAAATTACGAACTATTTTTTAAGAAAGGGCAAGGAGATGGGGACGAACAAGGCGTAACCGGTTGGAGCGCAGCGGAAATCGCGATTTTCGGGGACAGGCCCGTCTGGACAGCCGGACAGGCAAAGCATTCACAAAATAGGCAAATATTGAAAAAACATCTTAATATGTTAGAGCATAACTCATCAAACCGGCACAATTTACTCCCCCTTCCCTTTATTAAAAGAAAGAAGGGGGCCGGGGGGGTAGAATACTTCCTTCAAACCATCTAATGCTTTAGCGTAAGAAAATTTTTGTATTGTATTAGGAAACAAAGCTGTTGAATTGTTGATTTGTTGAATGAGCATCGGGCTGACATCCCGAATTCACACTAATCGTAAATGGGGCCATGAAAAAAAATCTTCAACACAGGTGGTAAGCCTTCCTCCTCTCCCAGATTTTTATTCTGGGAGAGGGGACCGAGGGGGGGTGAGGGCAAATTTGTAAAATGACTTCTGCTGTTGGAGAAGTAAAGTTAAGAGTATATGAGTGTAAGAGTTAAAGGGTTCCGGGGCATCGGCCTGTCATTTTTAAAAGAAGTTTTTTGGTTGCGGCTCTGCTGCCTCAGGGGCTTCAGCACAAAAATTTTCGCATCCCGCTGTGGCGGGGATAGATCTTTTGAAGGAAGTATTCTAATAAAGAGGCAGCGCCAGGGATTATTTTATCTCAAATAGATCAGCGATTGCACAAAAGCCTGCTGTCCCACCTGAATGCGGGCAAAGTAGATACCAGAGGGCAGGTCTTGAGGACGCCAGCGATAGCGATAGATGCCGGGATGTTGCAGTCCGGTTAAAAGCGTGTCAATTTTTTTACCCAGAATGTTAAATATTTCCAATTTAACCTCACTGCTTTCAGAGAGCACATATTCCAGAACGGCATCGGGATTGAAAGGATTGGGGTAGCAATTGAAAATCCGCAAATTTTGTGGCGGCTGTGGAGGATCGGTGTCAATGGGTGTTGGGCTCTGGAATTCAAAAGCTCCAAGATCCACGCGTCCGCCAGGAAAGTCTGTACCAGTGGCCGGATCCCCGGCATCAATGGCCGGGCTACTATTTCTCAAATGGTAGTCGTAATTTGCCTCGTCCACAAATTGCGGGTCCGTACCAACTACCTGATGATCACTACTGATCGTTTCCTGACACTGGAACCAACCATTGTAGTCGATCAGCACGGTGCCTTTAAAATCGGTGGTTGAGCCTTTGAAAGAGTTGGTATTGTAAAACAGATTGTTTTCCATGGTAAGATTTGTCGCTCCGCCGCTGGCAATCCAGAACAGGGGGCCCGGAGTATTGGCCACCGTATTGTTCAACACAAACAAATGATTAACACCGTCAAATTGAAAGCCGTAACCATATTTTGAAGTCTGGTTCCCATCGGCGTGTAAATCATGGATGACATTACGTTCAATCCGGATAGTATCAACATCGCCGCCTGAAACTCTAATACCGCCATTGCTTTCAAAAATATCATTGCCATACACTAAAATATCGTCCGAATCTTTGTTGATTTTTAACGCAACACCGTCAGAGTCATCTGAATCATGAAATCCGTGCATTTTATTGTTGATGATCCTCAAGTTGCGGGCTGCCTTGACATCGATGGCGTTTTCCGAATTTGATCCTAAGGTTGTGTACAGATCATTGCCTTCGATTGAGGTGCCGTAATTCTGTTCTGTTTTGTAAAGCTGAATGCAATCGCCTTTACAGTCATAAATCACATTGTTGCGAATGGTGTTATCCACCCCGCCATCCAGAATAATGCCATGGGCGTCGTATTGGTCGCCGCGCACAAAATTATGGATGACACAATTTTCGATTAGAGTTCCACTGGCCCCTGCAATATCGAAACCATCCTTTTGCCCGTTGGTGACTTCACAATTCCGGAAAGTCACGAAATCGCCTTTGAGTTTAATGGTGTCATAGTTTTTACCATCCATATCAAAGATGAGGTTTTGGAAAGTCCAATGAGAGGCGTAAATGCTGAACGATGATTCCAGTATGATTCGTACTTTTTCGTTCTTGTAGGCTGTTACAACGATTTTGGCCTGCTCTGAACCAGAGGGTGAAGAGTCGCTTAAATACAAATCTTCATGATAAATTTGAGCCGGCTCTGTTTGGCTCCCCCTGACAAAAAGCGTATCGCCTGGCTGAAGTTTAGCCAGGCCTTGGGCAATGGTGTTAAACGGCTGTTCAAAGCTCCCGTCGCCATTGGCAGGAGCGGTATTATCGGCATAGTAATTTGTAAATGCCCATACAAAATGTGATATGGTTAATATCAGTAAAATAGATCTATGCATATCTTAAGCCCTCGAAATGTAAATTTTTTGCACAGTTACTCAAATGAATTATTGTGAAACCTCTAATTTAAACGGTTCATTGTTTAGTTATGTTAAATGGGTCAAAAATTGTGCCGAAAAACAAGCGTAATGAATAAATTTGACTGTAATGTGAATCATCCGTAAAATAATTTAATAATGTGAAATCGGGGGAAACGACCATGAAACCAAGATACGGCCTACTTTTAACGCTCTTTCTCTCGTTGGCCTTCCTGACAAATCTAAATGCTCAGAAAATGAAATGGTACAAACAGTATTACCATGGTTTAAAAGCTATGGAAGAAGGAAACTACGTTGAAGCGGCTAAGCATTTTGAAGCGTGCTTAAGGGTCAAAAATCAGGATCGTAAAAAGGTTAGGGCTTACGGCACGGTGTTTATTGAGTATTTTCCGCATCGTGAATTGGGTATTGCCCTCTATCACCTTGGTAAAAAAGAGCTGGCGCGCAAGCAATTAATGATTTCCATGAAGCAACAGCCAACGGACCGGGCCAAACAGTATTTGCAGATGCTTATGGAAGGAGAAGCCCCTCCTCCGGCTCCTCAACCTGAGCTACCAGAGAAAGCGACGACTACCGCCTCAACGCCATCGAGTTCTGCTGAGCAGGTGAATATGGTTGGCGAACGCCTGAGCATTGCGGTTTTGCCTTTTTCCAGTCAGGGCATTGGGACAGAGCTAAAAGATGTCGATTTTCTGGACAAACTAATCACCGGCTTTGTAAACAGCAAACGCTTTAAGGTGATTGAGCGTGCCCAGCTGGAAAAAATTTTGGAAGAACAGAAGTTGGGCCTTTCCGGTATCATTGATCCCACAACGGCGGCTGAGATTGGTAAGGGGATTGGCGTAGATGCCGTGGTTTTGGGCAGCGTCACGAGGGCCGGCAACTCGCTGAGCATTGATGCCCGACTCATCGACACGGAAAATGCCACCATTATTTCGGCACAAGATGCCTATTCCGATCAGATTTCTATTTATCAGATTGCCGACATGGTCAATCAATTGGCCGAAAAATTTAAAAATGATCTGCCCATTGTGCAGGGGCTGGTGATTAATGTTCAGGGGAACCGGGTGACCCTGGATATGGGGGCCAACAAAGGTCTGAAGAAGGGCATGAAGTGCCTGGTTTATCGTGAAGGCGATCCCATCGTTCATCCAGTGACTAAAAAGGTCATTGGGCGCATTATCAATCAGGTTTGTGAAGTACGTATAGTAGATATTTATCCTGCCTATTCCATTGCTGAAATCACAAAGCAGCTATCCGGGGCCCCACAAAAACTGGATAAAACGATCACTAAATAATCTTTTTATTTTAATTTAGTTGGAGGAGGTACTATGAAGCATCTATTAATTTTAACGATCGTAGTTCTGTTGTTACTCACCAGTAGCGGTTTTTCTCAATTCGAAAATATTTACAGAAAACCGCAGATTGAGCTCTTTGGAGGAGCAGCCATTCCTCTTTCTCCTGAAGGATTTAAAGATTACTTTAATGTGGGTTATAGTCTTCATGGGCAATATGTCATTTTCCCCAGCCCTAAATTAGGAGTGAGCTTCGCTGTGGCCTACGAACCATTTGTTTTTAATGGGGATAAATTTATGGATGATTACGCCCCACTGTTAATTGATGAATTAGCTTCGTATGGTGTTTTTGCACAGAGAAGTGATTTTTCCGCCAGTGGCAAAGCTTCGGTGTTCGAATTAGGCGTGGGAGTTAGACCTTACTTAACTTCTCCAGAGTCCAATATCCAGTTTTTCCTTTTTGGCATGCCTACCTTTAATGTTCTAAAATCGGAGTCTAAAATAACTTATAATAGTGATTTATTGGGCAACGTTGAAGAAAAAGGGAGCGATTCTCAAAATAAATTTGGCTTAGCAGGAGGGGCCGGTATTGAAATGCCTATGACCGAAACGCTGAATTTAATCATTCAGGGAGTGTTTAGGATGATTTTTACTGAGGACGATAACACAACCTTCTTGGGCGTAACGGCCGGTGTGGTCTTTTAGAGTGACCTATTTACGATTCTATTGGAAATTTTTTCGGGGGGCCTGAAGCAATTCTTCTGTTAAGATGGCTCGGTAAGTTGTAGATAAAACTTTTAGCTTTCGAAACCATTGTTTCAGGGCAAAAGACCCACTTTTCATTGGGAATGAAGAGGTAAAAAAATGATGCGTAAGCCTTGTCTTATTTTAATGCTTTTATTGAGTGTTTCTTTTTTACCGGGGCAAAAACAACGTCCCGCCTGGATTGAAAACCGACCCGTAGCCAGAGGGTATTACATTGGAATCGGTTTTGCGTCCAAGGAAAGCAATCCCACCGATTATCATAAAGTAGCCATGGACAATGCCTTGAGTAATCTGGCTTCGGAAATTCAGATCAATATTAATAGCCAGACCATTCAACAGGTGATGGAAAAGGCCGGAATTTTACAGGAAGATTTTAAATCTTATGTTCAATCTTCTACCAAAGCTGAGCTGGAAGGCTATGAACTGGTTGACAAGTGGGAGAATGATAGCGAATATTGGGTCTATTACAGGCTTTCCAGGGAAAAGTACGCGGCGCTCAAAAATGCCAGGTTAAACAAAGCCAAATCCCTGGCAGTGGATATGGTAGAGCGCGCCAGACAGGCAGAACAGGACGCTCAGGTGGGCAAAGCCATGATGTTCTATCTACAGGCTCTGCCGCCGATTGAAAAATTTTTAGCCGAACCGTTGATCGTGGAAATTCAGGGCCAGCAAACCTATTTGTTCAATGAGATCTATTCTTCTTTACAACGCATTCTGAGCGAAATCAAATTAGAAGCCCTGAACCCGGATGTAAAAGGGAAATTAGGGCAACCGGTCACCGAACCGTTGCAGGTCAAAGCGACCATGAAAAATCTGCCGGTGCAGAATCTGGCCCTGCGTTTTGATTTTGTGCGGGGCAAAGGCGACTTGATCCAGGAGGCTTTTACCAATGCGCAGGGCCTGGCCCAAACGCGAATTTTGCGCATCAATTCAACAGACAATTTGCAAATCGTCAGCGCTACGGTTGCCCTGGAAAAATCCATAGCCCAGAATGTCGACTCTCCCATTTTAAAAGGCATTGTCAGCACATTGGTCAGGCCCTCGGCCCGATTCATGATAAAGGTGCGTGGTTTAACGGCTTACATCGAGAGCCGCGAAGTCAATCTTGGGAAATTGGTAGAGATTAAACAACTGGAGCCGGCGTTAAAAAACTTGCTCAGTAACAATGGATTCACCTTCAGCGATAATCCTTCGCGGGTGGATTTCATCATCAAAATTAAGGCCACGGCGCGTAAAGGGGCTGAAGTGTACGGCCTGTTCTCTTCCTTTGCCAATGTCACATTTTCGGTAATTGACACGCGGAGCGGCCAGGAAATTTACAAAGATGTATTGGAAGACGTGAAAGGGATCGATTTAAACTATGAGAAGGCCGGATTCAAAGCCCTGAGCAATGCGGCCAAAGAAATTAACCAGAAATTGATTCCTGAATTTTTGAAAAAGATCAGTCAAAATTAAAGGCTATGACCGCTACGCCCGGTGCGTGGCGGTTGCTTTATCTAAAATGCACTCATGTTTCAACAACCATTCTTTGCGCCATAAGCCGGCGCTGTAACCGCCCAATTGCCCGTCCGCAGCAATAACGCGATGGCAGGGAATAATAATGGGAATGGGATTTTTGCCGTTTGCCAGCCCAACGGCACGCACGGCTCTGGGATTCCGGATCATCTGCGCTACCTGTTTGTAGCTTAAGGTGCTGCCAAAGGGAATGGCTTGCAAAGCGCGCCAGACCTTCTTTTGAAATTCCGTACCCTGTGGATTTAATGGCAGATCGAACTGCTGACGTTCGGAGGAAAAATATTCTTCCAGTTGTTGGCGGACCCGATTGGTAATGGAATTGGGATGAGCCTTCTCTTTGGGTTGATCTACAAAACGGATTTCAAGCAAATGCTGCCCATCAGCCACGATTTCCAACCAGCCTAAGGGCGATTGTAAATAATCCAAATTCATTTTATCCCCTTTTTTATTTTTAAAGTCCACTATGAATGCCATTTTGGGCCGTACCATCACTTCAGAAAGGTACTTTTTCTAAAGTACAGACAAATAGGCTACGTTTCAAGTACTCGGGCAGATCAACAGGAGGTTTTCCATTCGAGCCGTTTTCCTCCTCATTCCCTCTGTTTGAGACGGGCCAGAGGGCGAGTGCTTGAATGGTCAAATTTGAATTTAGAAATTTGAAAATTTTTGTAAAACAAGGAATTTCTTCAATTAGTCAGCGATCCAGGTTCTCGCCTACGCTCACGCTGGAATGACACGTTTGATGAAGATCCCTGGCCCTCAGGCCTGAGAAAAATTTCTACGTTCGGTTTTAAAATTTTTCATGTTTTCAATAGGTTCTGTTATTAAATTAAGGCAGTGTCAATTTAAGCAGTGGAGAAGAATCATGAGCGTTTCTGAAATTAATATGAACGAAGCCTTTACAGTTCAATTGCCAGCCGAGTTACCGCCTGAAAAAGAGTTTTTACCAGGCATTCGCCGGGCGCCCAGCCGTGGCTTCCCTTTAACTAAAAATGAGACCATCATTGCCCTGAAAAATGCGCTGCGTTATGTGCCCAAGGAACTTCATGAACAATTAGCGCCTGAATTTTTGCAGGAATTGAAGACCATGGGACGCATTTACGGTTACCGCTTTAGGCCCGAGGGCCGAATTTACGGTAAACCGGTCGATCAGTACAAAGGCATTCTGGAAGCGCGCGCACTGCAGGTTAATATTGACAATAATCTGGATTTTGATGTGGCGCTCTATCCTTACGAACTGGTCACTTACGGAGAAACCGGGCAGGTCTGCCAGAACTGGATGCAATATCTGTTGATTAAGAAATATCTGGAAATCATGCGCGAGGATCAGACGCTGGTGGTCAGTTCCGGACATCCGATGGGCCTTTTCCCTTCGCACCGCAATGCACCGCGCGTCATTTCCACCAATGGGCTGCTTGTCGGGCAGTGGGACAATCCGGAAACTTTCAAAAAACTGGCGGCCATGGGCGTTTCCAATTATGGGCAGATGACAGCCGGCGGCTGGTTTTACATCGGGCCCCAGGGCATTGTACATGGCACCTACATCACCATCTTAAATGCCGGACGCCTCTACCTGGGCATTCCGGATGAAGAAGATTTAAAAGGCGTGGTGTTTGTCTCTTCAGGATTGGGGGGCATGTCTGGCGCGCAGGCCAAAGCCATTGAGATCGCCGGCGGTGTGGGCGTCATTGCCGAAGTCGATTACAGCCGTATCCAGACGCGTCATGAGCAGGGATGGGTTTCCAAAATTTCAGATAATCTGGATCAGATCGCCCGGTGGATGGATGAGTATCGCAAAAAGAAGCAATCGGTTTCCATTGCCTTTCACGGTAATATTGTTGATTTGCTGGAATACATCGACCGGCACGATGTGGAAGTCCAATTGCTTTCTGATCAGACGTCATGCCATGCGGTTTATGAAGGGGGCTACACCCCGGCGGGCATTACTTTTGAAGAAGGTCGGCAATTGCTCAAAGACAACCCCCAACGCTTCAAGGAGCTGGTCGATCAAAGCCTGAAACGCCATTTTAAAGTGTTAAAGCGGTTGACGGACAAGGGCGGCCATTTCTGGGATTACGGAAACAGCTTTATGGCCTCTGTATTTGAAGCGGGCGAAAAAGAGATTGCGCGGAACAAACGGGACACTTCAGAAGGCTTCATCTGGCCTTCCTATGTAGAAGATATCATGGGGCCCATTTGCTTTGACCGTGGCTTTGGGCCTTTTCGTTGGGTCTGTTTAAGTGGTAAGGATGAAGACTTGCGTAAGACCGATCGGGCTGCTCTGGAGTGCATTGATCCTAAACTGAGCTCTCTGCATCGCGACAATTACCACTGGATTGCCACAGCTGAACAGAACAAACTGGTGGTTGGTACCAGGGCGCGCATTCTCTATTCCGATGAGGAGGGGCGCATGCGTATTGCGCTTAAATTTAATGATATGGTGCGCAAAGGTGAAATCGGGCCGGTGATCATCGGGCGAGATCATCACGATGTTTCGGGCACGGATTCGCCGTTCCGTGAAACAGCCAATATTTACGATGGTAGTCGCGTAACAGCCGATATGAGCGTGCAGTGTTTTGCCGGCAATGTGGCGCGGGGTATGACCCTGGCCGTGCTTTCGAATGGCGGGGGCGTTGGCATCGGTCGGGCCAGCAACGGCGGTTTTGGTCTGGTTCTGGATGGCAGCGAGCGTGTAGATCAGATCATCCGCAGTGCGCTCTCCTGGGATGTGATGGGCGGCCTGGCGCGCAGAAACTGGGCGCGTAATCCCAATGCTCTGGAAACCGTCAAACGCTGGAATGAAATCAATAAAGACAAAGGCCATATTACCATGCCCTTTATTCCGGAAGAAGGCCTGGTGGAAAAAATCGTTGAAGACGAGTTAGACTAAGACTTGTGGTTCTGTTTTTTTAGTCGTTCATCCTCATTTTCTCAGGCACTCATTTAGGGGGCTGGCGCTACTCGTATTCCTGTCGCTGTTTTTTAGAAAGAAAATGGGGCAGAAGAGGCCGCAGGGAAAGTGAGAATTTGCAACGTTTACTTCTTGCTGGTAAGGAGTTTAGAATACTTCCTTCGTAAGATATTGCGTATTAGCGTGCGGAAATTTTTGTGCTAAAAATCCTAACCCCCCGCCCCCCTTCCCTTTATTAAAAGAAGGGAAGGGGGAGCGAATCGTGCCGCTTTGCTGAGTTCTACTCTAATATGTTTAGAATACTTCCTTCAAAACTTATAATCCCGCTTAGCGGGATGCGAAAATTTTAATGCTGCTTTACGGAATATTTAAATGGTTTAAGATTTGGTTTAATCTTTTACTGGCGAATATCTGCTGATTAATAGCCCTCACCCCCCGGCCCCCTCTCCCGCAAAGCGGGAGAGGGGGAGAATGGTGCGGGTTGAAAAAAAATCTTATCTCAAAATATCCTTAGGGTCTTTGTGCTTCTTGGAGTTTTCTGTGGTTGATTTTGGTTGCAGCTGTGCTGCCTTAGAAAACTTCCTTCAAAACTTCTATCCCGCACGGCGGGATGCGAAAATTTTTATGCAGTGTGAAGAAGCAAAACTGTTGAATTGTTGATTGGTTGAATTGTTGAATGGTTTGATGTCCCGTCCCGAGAATC
>NZ_JBSMDE010000040.1:0-28084 GCF_056497305.1 Caldithrix sp.
TCCAAGGCAGCGGAGCCGCAACCAACATCAACCGCAAAGAGCACAAAGATTTAGAAAAAAATAAAATTTATTGACATGTAAGGCTAGGACTCAGCAAAGCGGCACAATTTGCTCCCCCTTCCCTTTATTAAAAGAAGGGAATGGGGCGGGTGGGGTAGGATCTTCAGCACAAAAATTTTCGCATCCCGCTGTGGCGGGACTAGATCTTTTAAGGGAAGTATTAAAAACATCCTCACAGTCCATTAACCTTTCCTCGAAATCGGATCATTAATATTTGCAAGAAAATCAGTAGAATCGTAAACTTAGAATACTTCCTTCAAAACTTATAATCCCGCTTAGCGGGATGCGAAAATTTTAATGCTGTTTTAGGTAGGACGTGTTGAAGAATTGGTTTAAATTATTTCTGCGAATATCTGCTAAATCTGCGCGAAATATAATTGTGATTAAAACAGTTTCTATCACTTTTGGTTCCGGCTATGCTGCCTTAGTTTAATATAAAAATAATGAAGAGCTCAGAAAACTTTGTTATTATTTTCTAAAAATATTAAATTCCTTATCTTAAATACAAACGGAACTCCAGGAACCAAAATCAAAGGTAATGAATATGAGCTATTGGACGAATTCTGAACAGGATATCAAAGCCATGCTTGAAACCATTGGTGTTTCTCAATTCGAAGAATTAATTGCCAATATTCCCGAAAAACTCAGATTTAAAGGGAACTACCAGATTCCAGAGGCCCTGTCTGAATTGGAGGCCAGAAAATTGCTGGAAGAACTCGCCAGTAAAAATCTGCCCATGATTCCATTTGCAGGAGGCGGAGCGTACGATCACTACATTCCGGCCGTGATTGATGAAATAGCCTCCCGACCTGAATATTACACATCTTACACACCCTATCAAGCGGAAGTGAGCCAGGGTAATTTGCAGGTAATGTACGAATTCCAATCCTTGATCTGTGAACTGACTCAGATGGATGTAACCAATGCTTCCATGTATGAAGCGGGCTCTGCTCTGGCTGAAGCGGTATTATTGGCTGTGGGGCACACGCGCGGTAAAACCGTCTTTTTACCGGCTACATTAAATAAACGTTACAAAGAGGTAGTAGAAACATATTTAAGGCACATGGATGTTCGGATTCTGGAAATTCCACATCACAATTTCGTTCTGGATCTGGATTATCTGCATGAGCATCTGGATGATCAGGCGGCCTGTATTGTGGTTCAGAATCCCAATTATTTTGGTTTTCTGGAAGATGTGGAGCGGATTAATCAGTTGCGCAAGGATTCTAAATCTTTGCTGATCTATGTGTACGATCCCATTTCGTTAGGGGTACTTAAAACGCCGGGTGAATTCCAGGCCGATATTGCTGTTGCCGAGGGCCAGGCCTTGGGTAATCCGCTCAATTTCGGCGGGCCTTATGTGGGCTTGTTCTCGGCTAAAGAGACTCTGGTGCGTAAAATGCCTGGTCGCATTGCCGGAGAAACCAAAGATGTTGATGGCAAACGGGGCTATGTATTAACATTGCAAACACGTGAGCAACATATTCGCCGGGAGAAGGCAACATCCAATATTTGTACCAATTCAGGCTTACTCACCTTACGAGCTGCGGTCTACCTTTCAGCCCTGGGCAAGAAGGGCCTGCAAAAGGTCGCTGATCTCTGTCTGCAAAAAGCGCACTATCTGGCCGACGAACTGCAGAAAATTAAAGGCATAGAACTGACTTCTGCGGCGCCTTTCTACAAAGAGTTTACTGTTAAGCTGCCCAAGAATGCTTCGCTGGTTGTACAGCGTTTTCTGGAAAAGGGCATTCTGGCCGGCATCAGTCTGGCCCATCTGGGATTGGAGGATCTTTTATTGATTGCCGTTACAGAAAAGAGAAGCAAAGCCGAACTGGATAAATATGTAAAACTGATGAAATCCATTTTGAATTGAGGGAGTTTATGCCATCCATTTTAATAGCAGATGACAATGCAGAGATGTTAGAAACCTTGGAACGTATCTTTGCCCTGTACGAATTTGATGTGTACAAGGCCGAGAATGGAAAACAAGCTATTGAGCTCGCGGAAAAGGAATTACCCGATCTCATCATTCTCGATGCTAAAATGCCTGTCATGGATGGCTTTGAGGCCTGTAAATTGCTGAAGAACAATCACCACACGCGGGACATTCCAGTGGTATTTTTAACGGCCAATTACATTCAGCCTACCGATCGTGTTACCGGTTTACAACTGGGCGCCGACGATTACCTGCTTAAACCCTTTAATTCCAAAGAATTGGTAGCCCGGGTAAAAAGCATCATTAAGCGCAATGAGATCATGCGCATGCTAAAAGATGAAAACCATCGGCTGGCTGAAACCACAAAAAAAATCCAGCGCGAACTGAAAGCGGTTTTAGAGCATTCGCAGGTGGTGAGCGATAATCCGATGATCGATCAGCTGACCGGGCTCTACAATTTCCACTTTTTTAAAATCCGTTTACAGGAAGAAATCCAGATCTCGGCCCGCTATGGCGCCGACTTTGGACTGGCCGTCATTCTGGTCGAAAATTTTGATCAGATCAATGAAATGCTGGGACATCAGTTAGGCAATTACATCCTGATGAAAATGGCCAACTTCTTGTTAACCAAAACGCGCAAAGCGGATGTCCTGGCCCGTTCGGGTGAAGGATTGTTTTATGTTTTGATGCCCCACACCGATGTGGAAGGAGCCTTTATTGAGGCCGAACGCATCCGCGTCGTGCTTTCAGCAACCGATTATCTGGATCAGGAAATTCTGGAAACGCTCCATCCTGGAAAACGTAAGATTACAGAATTACAAAATTTAGTGGTGAAGGTGGGCGTGGTAGCTGATACTTCTGAACAGTTAAAATCCGAGACCGTCGATAATATTCTGCAACGCTTGAATCGTTGCCTGGAAGTGGCCAGAGAAAAAAATTACAGCGTGACCATTGCTGAAAACAAGATTGAAGAGGAGTGAACATGTACCGCAAGTTGATTTTTGAACTGGGACAGGAAGGTCGTGAAGGCCATGCACTGCCTGAGTGCGATGTGCCGCAAAAACAAGTCAATTCCATGATTCCTGAAAATTATTTAAGAGCAAAACCGGCCCAACTTCCGCAGGTTGCGGAAAATGAGGTCGTGCGCCATTTTGTAACCCTTTCTGCACTGAATCACCATGTCGATAAATCATTCTATCCCCTGGGCTCCTGCACCATGAAGTACAATCCCAAAATTAACGAACAGGTTGCCAGCTTACCCGGGTTTCGGGATCTGCATCCTGAGCAACCCGAAGCCGTTACCCAGGGAGCCCTGCAGTTGATGTACGAATTGGGAGAGTTGTTAAAAGAGATCACCGGATTTAGCGCTATTACTTTGCAGCCAGCTGCCGGCGCCCAGGGAGAGTTAACCGGCCTGTTGCTCATTAAAAAATACCATCAGATGAAAGGCCGAAATCGTACGATCATTCTCGTTCCGGACTCCGCCCATGGTACAAATCCGGCTTCAGCGGCTATTTCCGGCTTTCAAATTAAAACCATTAAATCCACTGAAAACGGCCTGGTCGATTTGCAGGATTTGCGATCGAAAACCAATGAAAATGTCGCTGGAATTATGTTGACCAATCCCAGTACACTGGGCATTTTTGAAACCCAACTGGCTGAAATCCGTTCCATCATGGATGAAGTGGATGCGCTGATGTACATGGATGGCGCCAATTTAAACGCTCTGTTTGGTATTGTGCGTCCGGCCGATACGGGCTTTGATGTGATGCACATTAATTTACACAAATCATTCTCAACGCCGCATGGCGGAGGCGGACCCGGTTCCGGACCGGTGGCCGTCAATGATAAATTAAAGGATTTTTTGCCGGTCCCCGTGGTTGTTAAGCGCGACGGTCGCTACCTGTTGGAAGATAATTTGCCGCAAAGCATAGGTCGCGTGCATTCTTTTAACGGCAATTTTGGTATGTTCGTTAGGGCTTACACCTATATTCGCATTTTAGGCAAGAGCGGCTTGCCGCAAGTCAGTCGCCATGCCATCATTAATGCCAATTACCTGAAAGCGCAACTTGAGAATATCTTTGAGTTACAATATCCGGCGCCCACCATGCACGAATTTGTGCTGTCGGCCGAAAAACAAAAAAAGCGGGGCGCTAAAGCTCTGGACATTGCTAAACGATTATTGGATTATGGGGTGCATCCGCCGACGATCTATTTTCCGCTGATTGTTAAAGAAGCGATGATGATCGAACCGACTGAGAGCGAGAGTAAAGAGATGCTGGACACGTTTGTGAAAATTCTTTTTGAAATCGATCGGGAAATTGAAGAATCTCTGCAAACAGTGGTGCAGGCGCCACACCATACGCCGGTTCGCCGTCTGGATGAAGCTGGCGCTGTAAAAAATTTGAATGTCAATTATTTTAAATTTCATGTTTAACAGAGCTCGGAGAGGGGATGGGAGCTAAAATTCTGATTGTGGATGACAATCCCAATGTGTTGAGATTATTGAAAATTACGCTGACCAAATCCGGTAAGGATTATGAGATAATTGAGGCCGAGAATGGGGAACGGGCCTTTGAAATCGCCAACAAAGAAAAGCCGGATTTGATCATTTCGGATGTGATGATGCCTCAAATGGATGGGATTGAACTATGCTGGATGATTCGGGAAAATTCGGAAATTCCCCTCGTCCCATTTATCTTTTTAACCTCCTTTGATGATCCGGAGATGGAAATCAGGGGATTCAGGGCCGGGGCAGATGAGTACCTGAGCAAACCCATCGATCGTAAATTGTTGCTGCGTCGCGTTGAAGAACTTTTGGCCCGCTCGCAAAATGTAAAAAAGATGGAAGACCGTAGCGAAAAGCAAAAGGGATTTTCAGGCGATTTGCGCGATCTCTCTTTGGTCGAAGTAGTACAGATGCTTAATTTGAATAAGAAAAATGGCCTGCTGAAAGTGAACGGCCGCGTTTCCGGAACCATCTATTTTAAAGACGGTCAATTGTGGCATGCTAAAAGCGATCATAATGAAGGCGAACTGGCCATGTATGAATTGGTTCCTCTGGAAGAAGGAACGTTTCAATTCACCTCCCAGGAAGTGAATGTGGAACGGAATATTCAAAACTCGACCATGAATGTCATCATGGAAGCCTGTCGTATTATGGATGAAGCAAAGCACAAAGAAGAATCTGATTAATCCAGAACCTAAAATCGTTGAACAGACGTTTTGCAGAAATTCAATTGTTTAATCAATCGGGGAAAAACTCTGTTTTATAGCGGGGGAAATGAGCCTGGCGCTCAGGAAATAAAGTTGCTCCAGAAATACTTGATTCAGGAACCAAAATCAGCCTTTGAAGTTCGATAGGTTTATTGCTGAGTAAAATTCTGGATTTTCGATGCGTTTGAATCGAAGTCATTTTAAAACAGGTTTAAAAGAAAGTCATGCAAGTAAATAAAGAAGTTATTATTATTGGCGGTGGTCCGGCCGGTTTAAAAACGGCAGAAATTGCCCGGCAAAAAAAACTGGACTATGTTGTGCTGGAAAGAGGAAAGCCCGGTCAGGCCTGGGCCGAAATTCGTCCCGACCTGTTAATGCTTTCGCCCTGTCTGCCACAAAGAGACTGGACCAGCCTTTCCAACAAATTGCCCATCTGGAAAATGGATGTGCAAAGGCCTTATTGTACGGCCTCAGAATTTGCCCGTTACCTTGAAGCCTATTGCGATTTTTTTCAACTGGATATTCAGACGCACCAGCCGGCCGTAAGTGTAACGCGCACAGATGAGGGAAACTATGTGGTAAAAACCGCCAGCCATGAGTACACGGCTCCCATTCTGATGGTTGGTACGGGTATTTTTGGCAATCCCTATTTCCCGGAAATCGAAGGGGTAAAAAACAATCCCTATGTGCTGCATTCTCATTTTTATCGTAATAAGATGGACTTTGCCAATCAAAAGGTTCTGGTTGTCGGCGGAGGGAATAGCGCGGCCGAAACGGCAATTGATCTGGTCGGTCACTCCATGGTTTACCTGGTTACGCGGGACGAATTACAATATTTTTCCGATACCAGGAAGTTGTACCACATCCGTGGTGTGTACGAAAGCTATTTGAAAGAATTAATCGCCATGGAAATCATCCGTTACAAAGCCTTTCAGGAAATTACACACATTGAGGAAAATGTCGTGCATTTCAGAAACTGGCAGCTGGAGGTGGATAAAATTATCTTTGCCACCGGGTATCATGGCGATTTGAAGGTGTTGAGTAATTTCAAATTGCGCGTAAATCGCAAAAATTATCCGGAAGTGACCGAAAGCGGGGAGAGCATCCAGTATCCGCGTTTGTTTTTCATCGGACCTTTGTTCTTTCAGGGCATGTCCACCAATGTGATTCATGGCTTTGTCAAACAGATTCCCAAAACGATGGAGCGCGTAGAGCAGTTACTTAGAACGTGCTAATATTTACGATTTGAACTTACTTGACTTGCAACGGTTAAAAAAATAAATTAGGCGCTTGAAAAAAGCAAAAGAGAGGTGAAACCATGTTTTTAACGGATAAAGAATTCAAAGTGAAAGTTGGCCTGGCCGAAATGTTAAAGGGCGGTGTGATAATGGATGTAACCAATGCCGAACAGGCCAAAATTGCTGAGGATGCCGGCGCGGTGGCGGTAATGGCGCTGGAGCGCATCCCGGCCGATATTCGCGCTCAGGGCGGCGTGGCGCGCATGTCCAATCCTAAAATGATTAAGGAAATCATGGAGGCCGTGTCCATTCCGGTGATGGCCAAGTGCCGCATCGGCCATTTTGCCGAGGCCCAGGTTTTGCAGTCCATTGGCGTCGATTTTATTGATGAAAGTGAAGTGTTAACGCCAGCCGATGATAAAAATCATATCTGGAAACACGAATTTAAAGTACCTTTTGTTTGTGGTTGCCGTGATTTAGGCGAGGCTCTGCGTCGCATTGCCGAAGGGGCGGCCATGATCCGCACCAAAGGCGAAGCCGGCTCCGGAAATATTGTGGAAGCGGTGCGCCACATGCGTTCGGTCATGGGCGAAATTCGACGCATTACCAACATGAGTTATGATGAGCTGACCAGCTACGCCAAAAATTTAGGCGCGCCACTGGAATTGGTTCTGTACATTAAAGAAAATGGTAAATTGCCTGTGCCCAATTTTTCCGCCGGCGGTATTTCCACACCGGCTGACGCTGCTTTGATGATGCAATTAGGAGCCGAATCGGTTTTTGTTGGTTCTGGTATTTTTAAATCGCAGGATCCCGAAGCGCGGGCCAAAGCCATTGTAATGGCAACAACGCACTATGACGATCCCGATGTGGTGGCCAGGGCCAGCGAAGGTCTGGGCGAAGCTATGCCCGGCCTGGAAATGAGCCAGATTCCGGAAGAAGAACAGTTGAACAAAAGAGGCTGGTAAGTGAAGCAAACAGTCGGCGTATTGTCTTTACAGGGGGACTTTTCAAAACACAAAAAGGCCATTGAAGACAGTGGACATCAGGCGCTTCTCGTAAGAGATTATGAGACGCTCAAAAAATGCGATAAATTGATCATTCCAGGCGGCGAATCAACCACGCAACTGCTGCTCATCGATAAATTGGGTCTGCGCGAGCCATTACTGGAATTTGGACAACAAAAAGCCATTATGGGCACCTGTGCCGGCCTGATTATTCTGGGCGCCACCCGTGAACATCTGCCGTCCGAGCCCTTGAAATTGATTAATATTGAAGTCAAACGCAATGCCTACGGCCGGCAGGTCGATTCCTTTATTGATACGGTTCGGTTAACGATAGCGGATAAGCCAAAAGAGTTTGAAGGCGTATTCATTCGTGCCCCTAAAATCCTGAAAATGGGGCCGGACGTAAAAGCCCTGGCCTACCATAACGATGAGGTGGTTATGGCTGCCAATGAGCGGATTCTGGTGGCCACCTTCCACCCGGAGCTCACCAACGACTCGACCATTCATCGCTATTTTATTGAAAAGTTCACCTGAAATTTTCAATTGGCGTGATATCAGATTCATTATGATGATTAATAATAAAATTAAAAAAAGGTCATTAGCACAAAGAACACATTGAATAACGGAAACAATACGAAGAGTAAATTTGTTTTAGATTAATGAACAAAATTATTTTCTTGAACTCTTAAAATTGGATAATTATATTAAATAGAGAATCATTTCAAAAAGATTTAAAGAATGAATAAAATAACAATTTTTGATATTGCGGATTATATTTTACATAAATTTCAAAACAGAATGAATAATATTACTCCATTGAAACTCCAAAAATTACTTTATTATGTTAAAGTATGGTCCTTAATTGCTAATAATGAATTAATCGATGAACAGTTTTATAAATGGGAACATGGGCCAGTAAATATAAATATTTATAAGAAATATAAACATTTAAATTCAAACTCTATCCCAACACCGGAATTTGTTATTGATTTTCCAAATACAACTAAAGAATTAATTAATTTCATTGTAGAAAATTATATTGAACTTGATGCAATAACATTATCTCAATTAACTCATTTAGAAGAGCCCTGGCAAAAGACAAAACATAATAAGCCTATCAAAGAAAATTTAATTAAATCGTACTATGCTAAGCTTCCATTTGCAAAAAATTTTCCATTAAAAAAAGACAAACCATATTTTCCAATTTTAACTCCGATGGATCATTCATTTACATTTGATTTTAGTAAAAATGATTTAAATTTACTAAATAAAAAGTATTATTTTAAAAATTATGAAGATTATAAAAAACAAAAAGAGAAAATTAAAAATGAATTAAAGGTGATCTTTGGATGAAATAAGCCATTTTAGGGATTTATTGTCTACATTTGGCAAACAGGGGAATTCAATAAATGTAATTGAAGCATTAAAACAAATTCGTAGTAAATACGTTTTTTTAACAAAGTATAACGCTATAATTGTTGAATTTCTTAAACATAATCCGGAGCTTTTTAAAGAAATTTTTAAATCATACATTATCATTTCTCATTCTTTACTATTTAGAGATTATTTTACAAATGCCGGCAGTTTTAGAAATATTAATGATGACAATGAAGGTAGAATTTATTTTGGACCTATTGATTCTAAAAAGGGACAGATTAAATTTTCAGGGGCCCCACCTGATTTAATTGATTCATTAATCAATGAGTTACTTGAACTTTTAAATCCAAATATTCCTTCAGATGATCCTTTAGAGAATGCAGTGAAATTTTATCAACAATTTGTTTATATACATCCTTTTTATGATGGAAATGGAAGAATTGGAAGATTAATTGTCTCTGTTTATTTGGGATATTTTAACCTGTTTATTGATTGGGAAAAATTAGAGAAAGAGGAAAATAAAAATAAATTTATAACAAAATTAAATCGTTGTCATAATTTAATCAATAAACCATGGTATGATAAAAGGATTAAGGAACTTATTAATTTTATCAGAAAGTTTGTATTAAAAATTTCAGATGAAAGATAACTTTTTACTATGGAATTGCTATTGAAAACTATTCGAATGAGCCGTATAATGTGTTAAAACAATAGAAATAAAGTCATGAAATAAAATAAAATAAACTTCGTGAATTCGTGGCAAAAATACTGCCAGATAAAATCGGATAAAAAAAGGAGCAGTATCATTAATAAAGATGAATCTTATAAGATTATCGGCCTGTGCATGGAAGTGCACAATAATCTTGGCAAAGGTTTTCTGGAAGTGGTTTACAAAAACGCATTGGAATATGAATTTAAGCAGGCCAAAATTCCATACGAAAGCGAAAAAGAATATCAAATAAAATATAAAGAAATCATACTACCACACAAATTTTACGCCGATTTTGTAGTATTCGATAAGATTATTTTAGTGGCAGCAAAGGCAATGAACATATTGCTTAACCAATGGACGACCTGAAAATCTCAGGATGTAAATTAGGTCTACTGGTCAATTTGGGAAAGCTGTCCCCAGAATATAAGCGGATTATTCTTTAAATAGACATGAATGCACGAATTAATAATCAAAAAAATTCGTGCATTCGTGGCAAAAATATTTAAAGAACCGAAAGACTCCGATCCAGTTTATCTAAAAAATAATTGACTTCACCTTCGCTGATGACGGTAGGTGGCAAAAAGCGGATGAAGCTTCCGGTGGAAAGAGAGGCTTTTACACTGTGTTCTCGCAATGTTGTTTGAATTCTTTGCACATTTTGCGCGCTGCCCAAATCAAAAGCTACCATTAAGCCCCTACCGCGAATTTCGCCCATGACCGCATGTTTGCTTTTTAATCGTTGTAATCCATCCATCATTTGACGACTACGTTTGACCACATTTTGCGTAATATTTTTGGCGCGCATCTGCCTGGTGGCAATCAGCGCTGCCGTCATGGCCATGGGATTGCCGCCAAAGGTAGAGCCATCATAGCCGTACTGCATGGCCTGGGCAATCTCCTGGCGCGTAACCACGGCCGTAACCGGGTAACCGCCGCCAAAAGATTTTCCAATCACCATAATATCCGGCACCACATTGTAGCTCATGCAGGCAAACCAGTCGCCAGATTTCACGGCGGTGCGCCCAAATCCTGCCTGCACCTCATCGTCAATGATTACGGCTTCGTACTCTTTGGCCAGTTGCCACAATCCATCAACAAAATCCTGAGTAGCAGGTAAATTGCCCGCTTCTTCGCCCTGAACCATCTCCAGAATGATGATTTTAGAGCCGGTTTGTTTTAGCAAATTCTCTACACTTTGCAGATTGTTAAATTCGGCAAAATGCACCCAGTCCAATTGGTGCAGGCCAAACGGTTTGCGGTATTTTTCGTTCCAGGTTACGGCCACTGCGCCGTGGGTGCGCCCGTGAAATCCGCCTTTAAAGGCAATAACATTGGTTGTGCCGGTAAAGGCTTTGGCCATTTTCAGCGCTTTGTCAACCGCTTCGCCGCCCGAATTTTGCCAGTAAAACTGATTAAGCCCTTCCGGCATCATGGTATGAATTTCTTTTAAGAAGCGGGTGCGGGCGATTTGAATGCGGTCTTCTTTCATGGAAATTAAGGTGCTGGCCTGATTGTACAAACCGCGGGCGATTTGCTCGTTGGCCATGCCCAGATTGGTGGCGCTGTAGTTGCTGTCCATATCCAGGTACCATTTGCCTTTGGTGTCCATAATCCAGCAACCTTTGCCCAGCACGGGAATGATGTCCTCTTCGGGACGTGAAACCGGAATCTTAAATTGTTGGTGCAGAGCAATGGCTTCCTGAGTTGAAATCTCAGAAAATTGTAACTGGAAAGTGATCTCTTTTAGTTGATCCCTGGTTAGATCGCTCTGGTCCAAGTAATCGATTATTTGCAGAGCCTGTCGTTCATCCATTGATAGACGTGGATTCTGGATGTCTAATTGTTGGCTTAATCTGGCTATGTGATCTTGAGCGCGCTCACCGAGTACGTTTTCCAGAACTTCGAATAAACGCTCAAAGGTAGCATTGGTGCGTTCCGGATGCAGTGTCGGATCGTAAATTAAGGCTTGTTTCAGTTCTTCCATGATGACTCCTTTTGTTACGTTTAATACGTTTAATATGTTGGCAAGAATAAGAAATAAGTCGTAGACTGGGTGTGATATTATGCACGATGTGTAATAAAATTACAAAATAGTCACGTTTTAGGAATACCTCCCTCAAAAGATTTAATAAAGGGAAGGGGGGAGCAAATTGTGCAGCTTTGCTGAGTTATGCTCTGATGTGTTAAGATATTTTGCAATCTTTGCGCACTTTATGAATGCTTCGCTCTTACCAAAGTCTCGAGCTGAAGCTCGAGTTGCGTTGCGCCTGCGAATTGTTTACCAGTGCAAAGGATTCTTCCTCCCGATAAATCGGGATTAGAATACTTCCTTCAAAACTTATAATCCCGCTTAGCGGGATGCGAAAATTTTTATGCAGTGTGAAGAAACAAAACCGTTGAATTGTTGAATTGTTGATTGGTTGAATGGTTGAATGAGCATCGGGCTGACATAGCGAATTTCCATTGTTCGTGAATGGTGTTTTCAATACAGGTGAGAAAACTCCCCCACCAAGCCTTCCCCGTCTCCCAGACTTTTATTCTGGAAGACGGGGACCGAGGGGGTAAGGGCTAATTCGTAATATGACTTCTGCTGTTGAAGGAGAAGAGTTAAGAGTGTAAGAGTTAAAGGGTTCCAGGGCACCGGCCTGTCATTTTTTAAAGAAGTTTTTTGGGTTGCGGCTCTGCTGCCTTAGAAAAATGCTTCTCCCTTACGCCTGATAATGTTTTTTGCGATATGTACTGAGGCCGTCGGGGCATCGGTAGAAATGACGATTAGGGCGGGTTTCAAGCGCAGGTCGGAAGGCCTGCTTTATTGCTTCTAATTGTAATGATAATTTCACTAAAAGATTATTGAATCCGGTCGAACCAACAAATTTACACAATGGGCAGAAAATGCTTGCATCGATTACCATAAATTTGTAATCTTTAGCGAATTTAATAGGTCTTCATGAGTGGAATGATAAATTGATGGAAATCGTAGTTTTTTGTACAGCTCCTGACCAAAAAACAGCAGAGCAGATTGCCCTGGCCCTGGTAGAACAACAGTTAGCGGCCTGTTGTAATATAATCCCTGCCATCACATCTATTTATCAATGGCAGGGCAAAATTGAGAAAGATTCCGAAGTTTTATTAATCATAAAAACAAACAGGAAGTTATTTTCTGAGCTGGAAGCTGAAATTAAAGCACTACATCCCTATCAGGTGCCCGAAATAATTGCTTTAGCCATTGAAAAGGGGAGTGCTGAGTATGTGAAATGGATGCATGAGGTACTCAGAATATGAAGAGAATTCGCACGGCTTCAGGTAAATGCCCTGATGCTTATGCTTTGCTTTTTGATTATTACGCGCATTTTCTTTCCAGGTTAGAAGATGCTTCCAGTCAAAATCAGCTAAATTGCGAACGTATTTACGAAGCAATGCACGAACGAGCTAAAGAATTGATTAAATCGAATCCTAACAAAGCCATTATCAGACGAAGTACACACAATGTGTTGAGTCACTGCAAACGGGGTTTGAGTTCTGGAAAAGACAATGCACATATCTTAGAAATGATTCAGCAAAAAATTCATCACGTACTCGCTGAAATTGAGAAGAACACACAGAAGATTGCTGTGTACACTGCCAGGGCCATTGCCCACGGTAACCGAATATTAACGATGAGTAATGATTATCTTGTATTACGCGCCCTACTGGAAGCAGAACGACAGAAGCGCCGTTTTGAGGTATTGGTGTTAAAAACCGACCCGCCAGGCGAGGGGATTGAGTTCGCTGAGATTTTAGCCAAAAATAAGATTCGCGTGACGATTGTTCCTGATAGCCAGATGGCCATCTGTTTACCGGAAGCCAATCTTGTTTTATTGGGGCCAGAACGCATTTATGAAAAAGGATTCATCCATCGCGCCGGCACCATGCCCCTTTCTTTAACGGCCCATTTTCTGAATATTCCGGTTTACATTCTTGCCGATACGCAAACCATCTTGTTGGAAAAAGAAAGATCTATTAAATTTTATCCCACGGATGAAAAAGAGGTTTACAAGCCTAAAAATAAAAATATTCACGTATTCAACATGTATTATGAAAAGATACCTTTCGATCCCATCTACAAAGTTATTTGTGAAGATGGAATCTTTGAGATGAAAGAGTTTATCAACTGGTTTTTAGCGGAGTAAATATGTTATCAGGTTCGTTTATTGCCGAAATAACGGAAAAAAATCGGATTGAGATCCCGGCCGAAATCTTGAATAAGCTGGATTTGCAAGAGGGCGATCGGGTTGAGGTCTCGCTCAAGCGGATTCGCCCCGGTAAAATTGGCATCCGAATTGCCAAAAATCCGCTCTCGAAGTTGATCGATTTAGCAGGGGAGTCAACAGATCAATGAAAATTATGACCACCTTTATTGACACTTCTGCCTGGCTGGCAATCATTGATGCTCGAGATGATCACCACCTTGCAGCTAAAAATTATTTTGAAACTCTTTTAGAGCGCGACGCCAAGTTGGTTACCAACAATATCGTCATTGACGAAACTCTGGATGCCTTAAAAGAAATCAAAGGCATCGAATTGTGTGCCGATTTCATGCGCATTATTGATGAATCGCTTCTAACGATTAAATTGAGAATGGATTGGATTTCGCGACGCGTCAGGCGCAATGCGATCAATAACTTTTTGAGATCAACGAATCCAACCTTGCTCATGCGTCATTTTTTCATTAAAGAAACTTTAAAACGTAAAAAGGTTGATATCATCTTTTCTTTTGATCAGACGCTTGCGGAATTCAATTTACCACTAATGCCACAAGCAGAACAAAAATGAATTTAATGTTCTACGATCAGTTACAGATTCAGGAAAACGACTTTATCTTTTTTTGTGGCGATCACTCCAGTGAATTGCTTCGTAATTTGCTGGCCAAAGAGCTGGCCAGTCAGGGGCAAAAAGCAATGATTTGTTCTGATGCGCCTTTGAAATATCCTATAGAAGGGCAAATTCTGGTAGATATTGATTCCAGCTTACTGAAAGAGAAGTTGAAATCAGAGTCATCGAAAATTATCTATCTTTGCCGGGCCATTGAAAACGAATTATTGCTTCCTGTGGAACAGAAACCGTTACGAAACATTCTTCAATCCCGAATGTCGGGTGTGCGTTTTCTGATTCAACTGGTCGGGGCTGAGAGTCATGCTCTTTTAATAGATCGCCCGGCTGAACGTACCTGTTTGATTACTTCATTGAATGCCCAGACCCTCGAGCCACAATTGAGACAATTTTTGTCCGACTTTAAATCGAACAAACAGTTTGCCTCAGCCTTGAGCAAACATTGGCTGGAAACAGTTCGCCAATTTTGTCCCCAGGAAATTTTTAACCAGGAATTACCTCCCTTTAATCGTTTTTTATTCATTAATCAAATCAAAACCCTGGTTGATGAAAACAGGATGATCGGCATTCTGAGGAGTTTAAGTGGACTTTACGATAAAATTTTCCTGGGGGATATCAACGATCTTAAAATAAAGGAAGTTTAATGAAATGGCCTGTGATCATTGTAACCGGAAGCGGAGATGAGGCTACTGCAATTACACTCCGGTTGGTACGGTCTGGATTTAAAGTCATTCTGGTAACCCAGGCCAAACCCATTGACCTGCATTTCCATCGAAACTTTACGCGCCTGGTCTATGCCGGACAGGGCCAGATTGAAGGTGTACAGGCCTTAACCTTCAGTCAAGCTTTACTGCAGGATTTAATCTCTCCGGAAAAGAGCGTGCTGGATTTTATCTCTTTCGCCTTAGCTAATCGCCAGGTACCCATTGTCTTTTTAGATGATCTCAAACGGGGACAAATCATACCCGCCCAATATTTGGTAAAACTCAGTGCAAGCATTTTTGAATCTTTGAGTTTGCACCTGGCGGAAGAAATCAAAATCATTGGTCTTGAAGCGGAAGAGGGCGTGGCCTTCTGGGTTGCATCGCAGGGAGCGCAATTAGGTCAGGTACAATACCCCTTTTGGGAAGAGAGGACAATTCATTCCTTCCCTCCCCGCCCATCGCCCCGCAAGATCATTGAGGCGCCTTTGGAAGGCGTATTTACGGCCAGTAAAGAAGTAAATGATCGCGTCTTTGAAAGGGAAGAAATCGGAAAACTGAATGAAATTCCCATCCTTTCGCCTTACAATGGCGTTATTACTGGCTTAATCAATAGTGGTGTTTTAGTCAGACCACATTCTCCGCTGGTCGAGGTAACCACCGGACGTGTTGAAGCCGATGCGCGCCAGCTTCCGGCTGAAGCCTTTGCCCTGGCCGGAGGCGTTTTAGAGGCTATTCTTTATGATTGGAAAAATGCTCAGGAGGAAGCTTAATGGCCGAACAACTCTTGCAATTTTTTACGCAAGCTAAGGACCTGGTTTGGGGGGTTCCGCTTCTGGTTTTGTTGGTAGGTACAGGAATCTATTTAACCATTTTGCTCAAGGGCCTGCAAATCCGTAAACTTTTGCATTCGCTGTATTTAGGATTGATTAAGCGTAAGGAAGAAGGAGATGAACCCGGCGATATCAGCCATTTTCAGGCTTTGATGACTGCACTTTCGGCTACCGTGGGAACGGGTAACATTGCCGGTGTAGCAACCGCCATCACGGTGGGAGGCCCGGGCGCCCTGTTCTGGATGTGGATTACCGGCTTGTTTGGCATGGCCACCAAGTACAGTGAGGCCGTGTTGGCTGTAAAGTACCGTCAGGTTGATGAAAATGGCACCATGAGCGGCGGCCCAATGTACTACATTCAAAATGGCTTGAACATGCGCTGGCTGGGTATTCTGTTCGCTCTTTTTGCCGCTGTCGCTGCTTTCGGAATTGGAAATATGGTACAGTCCAATTCAGTGGCCGAAGCCTTAAACCTGAGTTTTAATATTCCCAATACATACACCGGACTGGCTTTAATGATCCTTACGGTTCTGGTGATTGTGGGTGGGATCAAAAGTATCGGACGAGTTACGGGCTTTCTGGTGCCGGTGATGATCCTATTTTATTTTGGCAGCGCTTTAATCATTTTGTTGATCCATCTTGATAAATTGCCTGCGGTATTTGCCTTGATATTTAAGAACGCTTTTACCGGTCATGCAGCAAGTGGAGGATTTTTAGGTTCCACGGTCATGCTCACCATTCGCTGGGGCGTGAGTCGGGGGGTTTTTTCCAACGAATCCGGACTGGGCAGCTCGCCCATTGCTGCCGCAGCCGCTATTACCAAACATCCTGTTACTCAGGCTCTGGTCTCCATGACGCAAACATTTATTGACACTCTGGTCATCTGTACAATGACCGGTCTGGTCATTTTGCTTTCAGGACTTTGGACCGCTGAACCCCTGGTTACGGGCGCCAAACTAACATCGAATGCGTTTTCCGCTACATTACCTGCGTTTAGCTGGTTACCGGCCAATTACGGCGGTTTAATTGTTTCCATAGGTCTGGTTCTTTTTGCCTATTCCACCATTTTAGGCTGGAGTTACTATGGCGAAAAAGCACTTGAGTATTTGACAGAAATTGGACCGGGTGTGCGTAAATTTATTGCCTATTTGTTAATTTTGATTACCTTGATTCCTTTTTACATTGTTCAGCACGCTCAGACAGGAAAGACCTTACTGAGTACCTTTCTTATTTTAATTTACATATGGGTGTATTGGAAAGTAAGACAATCCTTATGGGAACCTGATCTTAAGTCCATTGTCATTCTTTATCGGGCCGCTTTTGGTGTATATGTGCTGGTGGGCACTGTTGCCCAATTGGAACTGGTGTGGATCATGGCCGATGTCTTTAATGGCTTGATGGCCTTCCCTAATCTAATCGGCCTGTTGGGACTTTCCGGAGTAGTGGTCAAAATAACCAATGATTATTTTAAAAATCAGGAAATTTGATTTGACACGATTTTAAGAAATAATTATATTAAACGACTTATGAAAAGACAAACGAGCCAGTAGCTCAGCCGGTAGAGCAGCGGCCTTTTAAGCCGTTGGTCCGGAGTTCGAATCTCCGCTGGCTCACGTTTAAAGCCCGGGTTACTCCGGGCTTTTGTTTTTTTAGCGAGAAGCCGTCGGGTCGGAGTTTTCTGTCAGGGATGCCGACTGGAGCCATGGAAGGCTCCTGTGTTCAGTCACTCATTACGAATTACGAATTATTTTAAGTTAAGAAGGTGGCAGAGGTGGAGGAAGAACAAGGCGCAGCCTGTTGGAGCGCAGCGAAAATCCCGTTTTCGGGGACAGGCCCGTCTGGCAGCACCAGCCTGACAGGCCCGTCTGGCCAGACGGACAGGCCATTCAACAATTCAACAGATTTACTTCCTCACACAGCACAAAAATTTTTGCATCCCGCCGTGCGGGATAGAAGTTTTAAGGGAAGTATTCTAAACAAAATTTCCCTGTATCAAAATCCATTTCAATGTGCACTTACCTTTGCAAATTCAAACTGCAGAACACAGCCCATTGGCCTAAGAGAAAGACCGGAATTAACCATCACGTTAGAATCCAATCGAATTAGTAAAGCTACACTTTGTTTCTTAACGTTTTAAAAAAAAGCCTTTTTATGAAGCAGGATGGAATTTTGTGTGGATTAAGACCGTTTGAAGAGGGGAATGTCCAAATTACAATCGGTTGAAAAACTCCCACCTGATGTGTGTGTTCTATCCCGGTTAGGAGGCGTCATATTTAAGATTGTCATGCGTTCCTATTTAATTGAGTTCCTATCGATCAGTTTTCTTCTAATATCTTTATTTAATAACCACCTATTCGGCCAGTCATCATCCCTGCCACTGAATTATGAAATCGGCCAACCCTTTAGTCAGTATTTTAGTCCCAAGGACTACGCCGGTTTGCCCGATAACTGGACGATCGTCCAGGATAAACGGGGTATGATGTATTTCGGTAATGAATCGGATATCCTGGAATATGACGGTAGTAATTGGCGTAGAATCAAAGTACCTTATTCTGCCAGCGTGCGCTCGCTGGCGCTTGCCGATGATGGAACGATCTATGTTTGTGCCTATGGAAGTTTTGGTTATTTGCAGCCAGATTCTCTGGGCCGATTGACCTACCATTCATTAAGACAGGCCTTGCCGGAAAAATATCAGGCAACGGGACAAATGTGGGATGTTGTCACCTCTTCAGAGGGTGTATTTTTTAAAACCGAAAAAAAAATCTTTAAATGGAGTAAGGGGCAAATGACGGTTTTTGATTCAGTCACTGCTTTCCGATTGTACAACATTAACGATAGAATTTATTCCAGAAATCAAGGTGTGGGGCTGATGGTGATTGACGGAGATTCTCTGAAAGTAATGCCAGACGGTGGTTTCTTTTCAGATATCGGTGTTTATGATATGCTCCCGTTTTTTTCTCCTGCACTAAACAAACAGGGTATTCTAATTACTACCAATTCCGATGGATTATTTTTCCATGATGGGAAAAAATTTCAGGCTTTTAAAACCAATGTCGACGCTTATCTGATCAGAAATCAGGTTTATAATGCCTGTCTTTTGTCCGATGGCCATATTGCGCTGGCTACCCAGCGGGGGGGCGTAGTTATCATTGATGCCTGGGGACACCTGGTACGCATCCTCAATGAAACGAACGGATTGCCAAGCAACGTGATTTACGATGTCTTCATGGATAAACAAGGCGGGTTGTGGTTGGCTACAAGCAACGGGATCGTCCATTGTGAACCGACATCTCCCTTTTCAATCTTTAAAAATAGCGGGGTGTTAAAAGGCTTATCCAGTTCGGTCATTCGCTTTAAGGATACCGTTTATGCAACCAATGAATTTGGCGTGCTTTACCTTGCGCCAGGCAAACCATATTTTCAATTAGTTGAAGGCAGCAATAAACCGGCTTACGAACTATTAGTCTATGAAGGTACCCTGTTTGCCGGAACAAATTGGGGGCTGGTGGTCCTTGATCAGCATAAATATCAATTCTATTTATTCAGAAGGCAAACAGCTGAATTGATAGCTTCTAAAGTTTTTCCGGGAAGAATTTACGCCGGCACGCGTGAAGGCTTAATCGTAATTCAAACAGACGAACAAGGTCACTTTAACCTCAAATACAAATTCGAGGCTGAGGATGAAGTGTATTCCATTGTAGAGGAAAAGGACGGCAGCCTCTGGCTGGCAGGGCATTTTATTGGCCTGTACTTTGTTAGCGGGGCCATGGATGAATTAAGTACTGGGCAGAACGCCAATGTTACATTTAAACGCTTCAATAAAAAACCAAATTTACCAGGTAGTGAATGGCATATCTTTAATATCCAGGAAAAAATGTATTTGTCCACAGACCAGGGCTCTTTTAGGTTTTCCGGCAAAGATGAAACGTTTATTCCTGATTCTGTTCTTGGATTAAATCTTGCCAGTGCAAAGAACACGGTTCTATTGATGGAAAAAGGGCATAATCATCATTCCTGGATTTTAGCCCGAAACGATGGAGTAAATCAATTGGGTAAGGCTCTTCTTCAGCAGGATGGAACCTATAAATGGCAACCCGATCTTTTATTTAATAGATTGGATTTAAAGAGCGCCAGAGCCATCTACCCGGATATTGATCCTAAAACAGGCAGAGAAATATTATGGATTTCGACCGATGAGGCACTGGTGCGTTACAATCCGGATATTTTGAAGTCCTTAAATGGTTCGTATTCAACCCTCATTCGCCGGGTAACCATTGGCAATGATTCTCTTCTTTATGGAGGGGCGGCTCCCCATTTGCCGAAGAAGACCCGTAAAGTAGTGCTCCCCTTTTCGAATAATGCCATTCAGTTTGAATTTACTGCTGTTAGTTTTGATAAGCCCGAAGGTTCGCAATATCAATATCTACTTGAAGGCAACGATGAGCAGTGGTCAGATTGGACCACAGAAAACAAAAAAGAGTACACAAATCTTTCAGCGGGTGACTTTGCCTTCAGAATTCGATCAAAAAATGTTTACGAAAAAGCCGGGTTTGAAGATGTTTTCTATTTTACTGTTCTGCCGCCTTTTTATCTCACCTGGTGGGCCTATCTCCTCTATGGTTTATTCTTTTTAGGCGGACTGTTTACAACTGATCGTATCATGCGTAAGAAGATTATCAAAAAGGAGCGGGCCAGGGCTCAGCGCCGGGAAGAAGAATTAATGCTCAAACAGGCCAAAGAGCTCGAATCGATTGATAATATTGTTCGCCTGGTCAATAAAGAGATATCGCTTGAAAATTTATTAAAAGTGCTGTTGGAGCAGGGGATGAGACTTTTCCCACAGGCCGATAACGGACTGGTTTTGATTTTTGATCATAAGACGCAAAATTTTAAATTGGCCGAATCGATCGGGCATAACATTGTAGATCCTCAAAACATGATGGCAATTCCCCAGCAAACCGTCCAGAAATATGCAAAGCATGCCAATGAAGCGGAAAAGGGTGTTTACATCATCAAGCATTTTGATGCCTTGCAAAATCAGGAGCCGTTTAATGTACAACCGTTGCCCAAAGCGTTGATCATGATGAGTGCAACCTGGGATGGAAAGTTAGAAGGGCTGGTTGTCTTTTCCAATCTTTCCAGGCCGGAAGCTTTTGGTAAAACCGACGCGCGCAAATTGCGCCGTTTTCGGGAACATACCAATTCAGCCATTGTAAAAGCCAGAATCTTAAAAGAACTTCAACAAACAAACGAAAAAATCATTCAAACCAGGCAGCAATTGATTACTCAGGAAAAATTGGCCTCTTTAGGGCAGCTAACGGCTGGCATCGCGCACGAAATAAAAAATCCGCTCAACTTTGTAAATAACTTTGCGGAAATTTCTGTTGATCTGATGGAGGAACTTCGGGAAGAATTAAGTACGCAAAAAGAGGTTATTAATGACACACAATGGCAAAAAATTTCCGAAATCGTCAAAACTTTGGAAAATAATGCGCAACGCATCAATGAACATGGCAAGCGGGCAGATCGGATTATTAAAAGTATGTTACAGCACTCCCGTGGAAAACCGGGGGAACGACGTGAAACGGATCTCAATGCCGTTCTGGATGAAAATATCAATCTGGCTTACCACGGCTTGCGCGCTCGAGATAAATCATTCAGGATTACCATTCAAAAAGACTTTGATCCCCATTTGGGTAGCCTTAAAGTGGTGCCGCAGGATATTAGCCGCGTCTTTTTAAATATTTTACAAAACGCCTTTTATGCTGCAAACAAAGGTACGCAAGGCGAACCTATGCTCTCGGTCAGCACAAAAAAAACAGCCGATACTGTGGAAATAGAAATCCGCGATAATGGGCCAGGCATACCGGAAGACATTCGCAATAAAATATTTAATCCTTTTTTTAGCAACAAGCCAGCGGGAGAAGGAACAGGATTAGGCCTGTCCATTGCCTATGATATTGTAGTCAAAGAACATGGCGGTAAAATTCATGTTGAGACCAGGGAAGGGGAGTTAACTACCTTTAAAATTAGCCTGCCCATTGAAAAAAGAGACAGGCAGATAAAGGAGCATTAAATGGCGCATCGCATCCTTATTGTCGATGACGAACCGGACCTGGAAATTTTAATTCGTCAGAGATTTCGCAAACAGGTTATTCAAAAAAAATATGAGTTTGTCTCTGCTTACAACGGGGTTGAAGCACTGGAAATTTTACAACAGAATCAGGAAATCGATCTGGTTCTGACTGATATCAATATGCCTCGGATGGACGGCTTAACTTTATTGAAGAAAATCAGGGAATTAAACAACCCAACCCTCAAGGCCATCGTCATTTCAGCTTATGGTGATATGGAGAATATTAGGTCGGCAATGAACCAGGGCGCGTTTGATTTTGTTACCAAACCGATTGACTTTACCGATTTAGAGGTGACAATCCATAAAACGTTGGAGGAGGTGCTGGAAATTCGGCAAGCCCTGGAAGCCCACCATCTTTACATTGCCATGCAAAAAGAATTGGCGATTGCCAGGAATATTCAGATGGCCATTTTACCGGATCATCAAACGTTTGGCCTGGATGGCCAGAAGATTCATTTAGCAGCAGAGATTATTCCAGCAAAGGAAGTGGGCGGCGATTTTTACGATTTTTTCTGGATCGATGAAAATCGTTTAGGCTTTTGCATTGGCGATGTTTCGGGCAAAGGCATTCCGGCAGCCATCTTTATGGCTGTCTGCAAAACGGCTCTAAAAACGTTTGCGGTAAAAGGCGCATCACCTGATGAATGTCTGAGCACCATAAATAATACTATGTTCCGGGAAAGTCCCAGTAATTTGTTTGTGACTGCCTTTTATGGAATTCTGGATATCCGCAATGGAGAGATGGAGTACGGCAATGCCGGGCACAATCCCACCTTTCTTGTCAATAACGCCGGGGAAGTCCAGCCCCTGCCTCAGGTCAATGGAATTCCCTTAGGTTGTGTAAAAGATTATTTGTACGATAAACAAAAAATAAAAATGGAAAAAGGGGAGTTGCTATTTTTGTACACCGACGGTGTCGATGAAGCCATGAATAAAGATGACAATGAATTTTCTGAAAAACGATTAAAAAAGCATTTAAAAGCGCTGGCCGGAGAAAGCGTATCCGATTTGAATAGAAGGATGATTGATCAGGTGCAGCTTTTTACATGCGGTGTTGAACAATCGGATGATATCACCATGCTTTCGCTGCGCTACGTTCCATGAAATAAATCTGTCCATCAAAGAGCCATTGATGAAGTTTAGCCATAAGGCAGCAAAGCCGCAACCTTTAAAAAACCGCAAAGGGCGCGAAAAGGTAATTTTAATTAAAAATTACGAATTGCGAATTTCCATGTAAAACGTCAAGTCGTGCCGGAGAGCTGAGGCCCCGTGCCGCGTGTCATTTCGACCTCGCTTTAGCAGGGGAGAAATCCCTTACACTGGCATGGCAAATTTTCCGCTGGCGTGGAAAAGTGTATGTGTGTAAGAGTTAAGAGTGTAATAGAATACTTCCTTCAAAAGATAAAACGCTTTAGCATGTGAAAATTTTTATGCAGTGTGAGGAAGTAAAACCGTTGAATTGTTGAATTGTTGATTGGTTGAATGGTTGAATAAGCATCGGGCCGCCCATTGGTCATAAATGGGGCACGTATAAGAAATCCCCAATACATGTTAAAATTTCACACACAAGCCTTCCCCCTCTCCCAGATTTTTATTCTGGGAGAGGGGCATCGAGGGGGGGGAGGGCAATTAATTTTTAATTTGAAAAATGCTTGGAGTTTTTTGCAACTTCTTTACGCTATTTGCGGTTAGTTTTGGTTGCGGCTCTGCTGCCTTAGTTAATTAGTTGAATGGTTGAATAGTTAAATGGTGCTGAGTGTCATTCTGATTCCCGCTTTATCGGAAGAAGAATCTCTTACAGTGGTAGTCTGAACTCACCCTCGCCCCGATTTTCAGGTACAGGCCCGTCTGGACGGCTATCCAGCTGGACAGGCCATTCAACAATTAAACCATTCAACAATTCAACGGTTTTACTTCCTCACACAGCATAAAATGATTGCACGGTAATGCCTTCCATCTTCTGAAGGAAGTATTCCCAAAACAATGTTTTTCGTGCATTTGTGAATTTAGTATGTGCATTGTGTTTTATTAATGGTAACAGCTTTCCTTGCTTAATTTAATTGTGAAATCATTAAAAAGTAGCGAGATGAGCTTTCTTCCTGCACCATTTGGGTTGGGGCAGTGTAGCCATCTATTTCCAATTTCAAAATATATTTGTTCCATAGACTATTTATTGCGAAATTTGTGCCCGAATGAAAAGGGGAAAAGGATAGTATGAAGAGATATTATTTTGACTATGCGGCCAACACCCCGCTTGATCCGCAGGTCCGAAAGACGCTGAACGATTTTTACGCATCTCATTATGGAAATTCGGAAGGGATGCATGCGTTTGCCCGTGAACTTAAGGCGCATCTCGATCATTCCCGCGCCTATATGGCCCGGTTTTTAGAGGTCAAGAGTTCGGAAATCATTTTTACTGGTTCGGCCACTGAGAGTAATAATTTTGTGCTTAAAGGTCTGGCTCAGCGCCATAACGACAAGAAACACATTATCATCAGCGCTATTGAACATGCCTCCGTGGTTCAAACGGCCCGCTACCTGACCAGGCTGGGATTTGAAGTAGAAGAGCTGCCGGTCAATAACCAGGGCCAGATCGATCCCGATCAGCTTAAAAAGCGCATCCGGCCCAATACACTGTTGGTTTCGGTAATTTGGGTAAATAATGAACTGGGAACCATACAACCATTGAAAGAGATTGGCGAAATCTGTCGGCAGGCTGGCGTCTATTTTCATAGTGATTGCGTGCAGGGCTTTGCCAAATTGCCCTTGAACGCTTTGCAATTTGATCTGGATTTTTTAACGGCTTCTTCACATAAGATTTATGGTCCTGTGGGGGCAGGACTGGTTTACGTCAGAAGCGGTATTGAATTGGAACCATTATTACATGGCGGGGGCCAGGAACAGGGCTTGCGATCTTCCACCGTCAATGTTCCGGCCATTGTGGCTTTTCAAAAAGCCGTTGAAATATATGACAGGGAACGGGATGCTGAACTGCGACGAATACGAAATTTTCGCCAGAAACTGTTAAATAGAGTTCAAAGCGAAATTCCTGAAACTCGTGTTAATAGCCCGGAAGATGGGGTACCGCACATCGTAAACCTTTCTTTTAAGGATGTGGATGGCGAACTGCTGGCCATTTATCTTGATAAACAGGGCATTGCCGTGTCCACTGGCTCAGCTTGCTCCAGCGGCAAAGTGAAGGGAAGTCGTATTTTGCAAGCCATCCGTCTGCCGGACGCTTTCAGTCGTGGCACCATTCGCATCAGTTTTGGACGTTTTACGACGGATGAACAGGTCGAATACCTGATAGAACATTTGATGACAGCCGTAAATAAACTGAGAAGCATGGCATGAGTCAGATCTTCTTATGTCATTACAGTGAAATCGGATTAAAAAAGGGCAACCGTAACTATTTTGAGCGTATTTTAGAAACCAACATGCGCCACAGCCTGCAGCGTTCTTTACCCCAGGTGAAGTTTGAAATTAAAAAGGAACACAAGCGTTTTTTGGTCTATTTTCAGGATGATGTGCCGCTGGACAAGGTGCGTTTTACCCTGGAGCGTGTATTTGGGTTGGTCAATTTTTCGCCGGTTACACCCGTTTCCTTGGACATGAATGCCATCAAAACCAGCGCGCTTAAACTGATGGAGTCGCGGCCGGAAAAAACATTTGCTGTGCGGGCCAAAAGAGCTGATAAGTCTTTCCCTTTAACTTCACAGGAAATTAATGTGCAGGTAGGGGCTGCGATTGCTGAGACTACCGGAAAAAGAGTCGATTTAAGCCAGCCGGAAATCACCTGTCACATAGAAATAATGCGTGACCGGGCTCTGATTTTTGTCGATCGCTTTGCTGGCCCTGGTGGGCTTCCGGTAAGTTCCAGCGGCAAGGTGCTTACTTTGCTCTCCGGAGGATTTGATTCTCCGGTGGCTGCTTATTTGATGTTGAAACGGGGCGCTAAAAGTGCCTTTATCCATTTTCATTCCTATCCTTACACCAATGCCTTTTCGCAGGAAAAGGTCATTGAGCTGGCCAGGATTTTAAATCAGTACCAGTTTAATAGCAAGCTGTTTATGGTGCCTTTTGCCGAAACTCAGGAAGAGATTGTCTTCATTTGCCCGGATAAATTGCGTGTGATTTTGTACCGGCGTTTCATGATGCGTATTGCCGAGCGGCTGGCCCGAAGGGAAGGTTTTAAAGCAGTGGTAACCGGCGAAGCACTGGGACAGGTGGCTTCGCAAACTCTGGAGAATATGGGCGCTATTGAACAGGTGATTACTCTGCCAGTTTTGCGTCCTCTGGTGGGAATGGACAAAGAAGAAATTATTGCCATTGCCCGTAAAATTGGCACTTACGATATCTCTGTAAAACCACATGACGATGCCTGTACGCGTTTTATGCCCCGCAAACCAGAGACGCGGGCCAGGTTAAATCAGGTTTTACAGGCGGAGACCGCACTCGACGTAGAAGGCATGGTTCAGAAGGCTTTAGAAAAGATTGAGACGGTGGAAATCTGATTTGCATTGAGCATGAACAATATGTAAATTTGCAGTCTTAAAATTTACGGGCCACTGACTGTTATGTTTAACCGGTCGGGCAGAGCATTACATTTAGGGTGTTTTTAAAATCGGCTAAGATGCAAAATGCACCTGTAGCTCAATTGGTAGAGCAGCGGACTCTTAATCCGTTGGTTGAAGGTTCGAGTCCTTCCAGGTGCACTCAATAAAAACAAGGGCTTATGAGTGATTTTCATAAGCCCTTTTCTGTTTAAAAATAATCAGTGGTAACATATTAGAACGCTTTAGCGTGCGAAAATTTTTATGCAATATGAAGAAACAAAACCGTTGAATTGTTGATTGGTTGAATGGTTGAATAAGCATCGGGCCGCCCATTGGTCATAAATGGGGCACGTGTAAGAAATCCCCAATACATGTTAAAATTTCACACACAAGCCTTCCCCCTCTCCCAGACTTTTATTCTGGGAGAGGGGGATCGAGGGGGTGAGGGCTAATTCGTGAAATAACTTCTGCTGTTGGAGGGAAAGCGTTAAGAGTGTAAGAGTTAAAGGGTTAATAGGCACTGACCTGTCATTTTTTAACGAAGTTTTTTGGTTGCGGCTCTGCTGCCTTAGAATACTTCCATTGTAAATCTTTCGCACAAGCGTATGGAACCGTTTCAACGGTTTACTTTTATACATTTGAATATCTCTCTTAATAAATCTGTCACACCCGGGCTGAATGCAAAATTTTTGATGCTTCTTGGAGGGAGAAAGAATTGGAATAATATCTAAAAAAACATGTAAGCACGCAGGCCTAACACAGCCGAATAGGTTCATGTTTCAGCATCCCACGTTGAAGTCCCGTAGGGACGAAATATTTGTAGCCCACCGCGTCAGCGGTGGGTAAAGCAAAAACACAAAAAACATGAATCGTCCTGTAAGGACGAAATAAGAAACCGTTTCAACGGTTTACAAAACTGAACATTGAATAAAATCTCCCGTTGTAGGAAGTTTTTAAACACAACGTGAGGCTTAATTTCGTGTAACCATCTTGCGCAAAACATCTATGCCGCAAAAGCTTTGGGGCTGAACCATTAAAAAGTCCCGTAGGGACGAAATATTTGTAGCCCACCGCGTAAGCGGTGGGTAAAGCAAAAACACCGAAAACATGAATCGTCCTGTAAGGACGAAATAAGAAACCGTTTTAACGGTTTACACTTCTAAATTTCCTCTGTGTTTGTTTTAATCATTCCTTAAATTGCTATCCCGCCGACATTTGTTTGAATCCAAATCTAAAGTTCACTATTTTACCCTTCAAAAAATTCAGGAGGAATTGTGAACAAATTCATCGTATTTTTTTTGATGTTGTTTTTAATTATTTTCTCTAATGCCTGCAAAGAGCAGCTCGTGCCGCCTAAGAATATCATTGTGCTTATTGCCGATGGATGTGGTTACAATCAGGTGGCAGCAGCAGATCTTTATGCATCTGGAACGACAGGTCAGT